>JAYTPK010000296.1:0-2244 GCA_043747295.1 Polaromonas sp.
TGGGTATCAAAACGTTTTTCAAACAACCGCTGGCCATGGGCGGCCTGTTTTTCATGTTCATGGCCTTGATCTCGTTGGTGTCGCAGCTGCCTTTTGTGGGCGCAGCGCTTGCTTTGGTGGTGTTGCCCGCAGCAACCATCGGTTTGATGGCCGCCACGCAAGTGGCAAGCGATGGCAAATTCCCCATGCCTGGCGTGCTCTTTACCGCTTTCAGAGCTGGCACCAAGAAAACGCAGGCGATTTTGATGCTGGGTGCGTTGTACGCCGTCGGTTTTTTGCTGGTTTTGGGCGTTTCCGCGCTGTTTGATGGTGGCCAGTTTGCCAATTTTTACTTGGGCGGTGGCGGAAGTGGGGCTATGACGAAAGAAATCATGGGCTCGTCTGACTTTCAAATGGCCACTTGGGCGGCCATGGCGCTGTATTTGCCACTGTCGTTGATGTTTTGGCATGCGCCCGCTCTGGTGCATTGGCATGAGGTATCCCCCATCAAAGCCTTGTTTTTCAGTTTTATCGCCTGCGTAAAAAACTTTGCCGCCATGGTGGTTTATTTCTTCATGTGGTTGGCCGTGTTTAGCCTGGGTGGCTTGGTTCTGACACTGGTGGCGGCGGCAACCGGCTCGGAATCTGCCGTGTCCTTTGTCATGCTACCGGCAGCGCTGTTGATGGCAACGATGTTTTTCACCTCGATTTATTTCACGTTTAAAGACAGCTTTATCACGCCTTCAACCACGTTGACGCCTTCAAGCCCGTCAACCCCATAGTGCCGCCATGAAGCTGAATCGCCGCAACGCTTTAGCCAAAGGATTAACGCTCATCGCGAGCGGCTCTGGCGTTTTAACGGCTGGCTGCACCATCAGTGCGGACTTTGACCACACCGACAGCGATGCGCCCCGCTACGACGCCACCTTGAATCGCCCCGCCCGCGTGGCCTGGGTGTTCAGCTCGGGCGGGCCGCGTGGTTTTGTGCATGTTGGCGTGCTCAAAGCGCTGGAAGAGCTGGGGCTCAAGCCCGACTTGATCGTTGGCGGCTCAGTGGGTGCTTTGGTAGGCGCGCTCTACGCCAGCGGTGTGCGGGCTGCCAAATTAGAAGCCTTGGCTTTGGAGCTGGGCCTGCTGGAAGTGGGTCGCTGGGCCGTGTTGGGCGAAGGCAAATTTGACGGTGCACCCATTGCGGCGCAGGTGACTGGGCACATCATGGCGCAAGCAGGTCAGCAGGCCATCGAGAAACTGCCGATACGCTTCGCCGCTGTCGCCGCTGAAAAATTGTCCCGCAAACCGGTTGTTTTCAACGCGGGACACGCCGGCTTGGCCGTGCAGGCCAGCAGCGCGATTGAGGGCATGTTCACCCCCGTGCGCATTCATGGTGTGCAATACATCGATGCAGACTTGGTCATGCCCCTGCCCGTGCGCTTGGCGCGATCCTTGGGCGCGGTCAAAGTGCTGGCTGTGGATGCCTCCGCCCATGAAGAAAATTCACCCGCTGGATCTGCGCGTTTTAAAGAAGGTGATCTGCGCAAACGCGCTTTAACGCAGCCCGACACACTGGCCGCCGATGTGATCCTACACCCTGATTTTGGCTACTACGTGAACGCCAGCAAAGAGTACAGACTGCGCTGCATCAACGCTGGCTATGAACAAACCATGGCGAAGGCGCAGGTTTTGAAAGCGCTGCACGCTTGAATCAGCGCTTAAATCGGCGTCAGTTTAGCCACACTCAGCGCCAACCACTTCACGCCATGACGCGGGAAGTTGACCTGGGCTTTGGCGTCGTCGCCCAAACCTTCCAGCGTCAGCAGCTTGCCTTCGCCAAATTTGGGGTGAAACACCTGCATACCGGCACGCAAGCCATGTGCTGGTTCGGTTTTTTGTTGCGGCACGGCCGGGCTGGCAAAACGCTCTAGATTACCTGAATTTGACCCTGCAAATTGACCTCTAGCCGGCGTATTGTATGCCTGATAAGCTCCTGAATTAATAGCAGAATTGAAACCCGAACCAAAACTGGACGTTTTCGGACTGATCCATTTCAGGGCGTCTTCCGGCAGCTCGTCAAAAAACCGGCTCTTCAAGTTGTAGCGGGTTTGGCCATGCAGCATGCGGGTTTGCGAATGGCTGAGGTACAGCCG
This sequence comes from Polaromonas sp., assembly GCA_043747295.1. Taxonomy (GTDB): domain Bacteria; phylum Pseudomonadota; class Gammaproteobacteria; order Burkholderiales; family Burkholderiaceae_C; genus JAAFIP01. The sequence continues at coordinate 2,124 of JAYTPK010000296.1, forward strand.
CTTGCGGGCGCGGGTGATGGCGACGTACATCAGGCGGCGCTCTTCCTCGAGGCCGCCTTTGTCTGACATGGAGTTTTCATGCGGGAACAAGCCCTCTTCCATGCCGCCTATGAACACGCAG
>JAYTPK010000297.1:0-34993 GCA_043747295.1 Polaromonas sp.
TGACCTGCCTGCAAGCCAGGAACGCCGAAGAATTCACCTACCGCAGCCTGTTATTACAGATCGAAAATAATGCTCTTGTGCATCGACTGCAATTGGAGACAAGTCAAGCACAAACAGCGCTGGATCGCTCTGAAAATGCCCAGCACCTAGCGGAGCAAGCGCAATTGCAAGCTGAAAAAGCCAACGCAGACAAGTCCAAATTCTTGGCAGCTGCCAGCCATGACCTGCGCCAGCCTCTGCATGCTATGGGCTTGTTTTTAGAAGCCCTCACGCGCAGCGAAATGACGGCCCAGCAGATCAGCGTGCTAGACCATGCACACGCGGCCTCCACGGCGGCCAGTGAGATGCTGACCACACTGCTAGATTTTTCGCGCCTGGAGGCCGGCGTAGTGCAACCGCAAGCCAAGGGGTTTTTACTGCAACCTTTAATCAGCAAACTTGAGCAAGAGTTTGGTGTACAAGCGGATGCCAATAACCTGATATACCGCACCAGAGAAACCAACTTGGCTGCTATGGCCGACCCGAACTTAACCGATTTAGTGGTGCGTAACTTCATCTCTAATGCTATACGCTATACAGACAATGGTGGCGTGCTGGTAGCTTGCCGCAAGCGTGGCGACTGCGTGGTGGTAGAGGTGTGGGACACCGGTATCGGCATTGCGCCAAATCAGCAGACCGAGATTTTTAAAGAGTTTCACCAACTAGGCAATCCCGAGCGTGATAGGCGCAAGGGCTTGGGCCTGGGTCTTGCGATTGTTGAGCGCATCAGTTCTGCCATGCAGGCTCGCGTAAGCTTGCATTCGCGACCAGGGTATGGCACGGTGTTCAGGCTATGGTTGCCACTGTTTGATGGTGCGGTCATCCATGATGACCGTAGCCTGTCAGCATCGCCCCAAAGCCTGCAAGGCATGCGTATCTTAGTGATTGACGATGAAGAACCTGTGCGCTTGGGCATGCAAGAGCTGCTGGACTCATGGGGCTGCATTTGCCATACTGCAGACGAACTATCGGCAGCACTCAAGTGCGTGGCTTTGTTGCCCATGCATGAGCAGCCCGAGGTGATCTTGGCTGATTACCGCCTGCGCGAAGGCGCAACGGGCGGCCAAACCATTGCTGCGCTGCGTTCCTACCTGGCCCTGCGTGGGCATGTGCACACCGTGCCCGCGATCATCATCACCGGCGACACCGCGCCGGAGCGCCTGCGCGAAGCGCGCAGCAGCAATGCCGCTGTTTTGCATAAACCCGTGTCTGCCAGCGCGCTACAGCAGGCTTTGATCCAATTGCGCTAATGACGCAAGCACGGTACATTGGAAGCCTTGGAGACTCCATGGCTAAAAATACCTCAACCACCACTGCAACAGCTAGCGCCCCGACACCTAAGGCCAAGCGCCAGCATTTAAGCGGCCTAGACGCTACGTTTTTATACCTAGAGACAGCGCAAACGCCCATGCATGTGGGCAGCCTGCATTTATACGAACTGCCAGCGGGCTATCGCGGCAACTTTCACCAAGATGTCACTCGGCACCTGGCTAAGCGCATCCACCTGTCACCCATCTTCACGCGCAAGCTTGTGTTCATGCCGCTGAACTTGGGGCACCCACTGTGGATGCCTGATGAAGACTTTGACATTACGCGCCATATCCGCGCCATCGACACACCCATGACGGTGAAAAAAGCCGAGGCTACCGCCGCTAAGCTGCATGGCAAGCTGATTGATCGCGCTCACCCATTGTGGGAGTTTTACGTGTTCAACCATGTCCGCCGACCTGATGGCAGCGTATGCACGGCTTTTTACTCGAAAATTCACCACGCCGCCCTAGACGGACAAGGCGGCACGGTACTGGCCAATGCAGTGCTAGACGTGACACCTGTGCCGCGCGAAGTGCCCCCGCCTGACGTGCAAAGCAAGCAACATGGTTCGGCTGATTTAAAAATCGGTGAAATGATCGGTGCGGTATTTAGTAATTCACTAGCGCAATATGCCAAGCTTTTAAAGTCACTGCCAAGCGCTGCGACTCAGGTGGCATCGCACGTGGGTGGTACGTTAGCAAAAAATAATTTGCAGCTGCAAGACGGTCAATCCAGCAGCAAAATTAAAGTTAAAGCGCCGTTTTCGCTGGCACCTAAAACGCAGTTCAATGTTGGCATCAGTGCGCAGCGCGTGTTTGTCACTACGAGTATTGATTTTGCCCAATGTAAAACCATGGCCAAATCTATCGGCGCCAGCTTTAACGACATTGTGCTGTGGATATGCTCTACCGCACTGCGCAGTTACCTCAAACAGCATGGCACCATCCCCACCAAGCCATTGATTGCGGCCATGCCTGTGAGCCTGCGCGATAACAACAACAAAGACATGGGCAACCAAGCCAGCATGTCGCTGGCCAACTTGGCCACGCACATAGCCCACCCCATGAAGCGCATGGCCGCCATCATGGAATCCACCAGCAAGGTGAAGGAGGCGTTGGTGAATCTTAAATCGGTACTGCCCACTGATTACCCCAGCTTTTTAGCCCCCTGGATTGTGGGCGGTGCAGCACGTTTGGCGCTGCAAACCTACGGCCGTGGTGACTTTGCACAGCGCCTGCCGATGGTGGCCAATTTAGTCATCAGTAACGTGCCGGGCCCGCAGGTGCCGCTCTACATGGCGGGTGCACGCATGTTAACTTTTCACCCTTTGAGCATCGTGATGCATGGCTTGGGTTTGAATATCACCATTCAAACTTATGCAGGCAAAGTGGACTTTGGCATCATTGCAGGCAAAGAGGCCTTAGCGCACCCGCAAGATTTAGTGAAGGCTTTGAATGCAGCCTACGATGAGGCCTGCGCTTTGTATGCCATGGGTCAACCGCCCGTTGTCGCTGTTGCGACAAAAAAACAGGTCACAGCACCTAAAGCCGTGCCCCGCAAAACCACTGCGCGACGCAAAACTGCGGCTTAATCTTTGACAATCTACTACGATTTAATATGCCAATTTCGTCCAATCGCACTGCCACCACCGCACCACATGCAGACCTTACGCCTCCTCACTTAGCCATGCTGGCTTTAGAGTTTCGCGCACCTTGGGAATTTGGTGCTTTGCTTCCAGCTTGGCCGCTGCTGCAGCGCGCTCCACGTGGTGATGGACACAACGTAGTGGTGTACCCAGGCCTGAGCGCCAGCGATGCCACCACCTTGCCGCTACGTAAATACTTAGACAGCTTGGGATATGTCACGCATGGCTGGAGTCAAGGCTTTAATTTTGGGCCGCGTGCGGGTGTGCTAGAAACTGGCAAGGCCCAGCTGCGCGCTTTGGCACACAAAAGCACGCAAGCTATCAGTTTGGTTGGCTGGAGCTTGGGCGGTGTGTATGCGCGTGAGCTGTCTAAAGAACTCGACAAAGAAGGCATTGCAACACGCTGCGTCATATCGCTAGGCACACCATTTGCTGGCGGCCCACGCAGCACCAACGCATGGCGTTTATACGAGCTGACCAGTGGCCGGGATGCACACCGTGAAAACGACAATTACGATATGTCCACTGCGCCGCGCTGCCCTACGACCAGCATCTATAGCCGCACCGACGGCGTAGTAGCATGGCAAGCGAGCGTGCAACAAGCACAAGAGCACAACCCACATACCGAGAACATCGAAGTCGTGGCCAGCCACTTTGGTATTGGTCTGAACCCTAGCGCCATGTGGGCAATAGCCGATCGCTTGGCCCAAACCCCAGGTGCTTGGCGACAGTTTGCCAAACCTTCTTTGCTAGGACTGCAAAGTTTCGTCTACCCTGACCCATCACGTGCTTGAGGCACCTATGGTCTTTTTTAGCCGGTCATTAATCTGCTGCACCAGCTGAATCAATCGCCACGCGCATACCTGCAGCGCGCATACGCTGCACCATGACATGCCCCAGCGCATGCGCGGGCGTGATGACACCACCGCGCTGCTTGCCGCCGGGCAGTTTGTCGGTATCTAGCGCTAGCGCCAGCGCAGCCTGACACACCATTTTGGTGGTCGCCCGATTACCCGGGTCACCTTGGTCACTGACCGTGGCACGCACCAGGTCACCACGGGCTGATTTACCTACCAGCAGACAGCGAAACGACCCGCCGTCCATGGACTTCTCACTGGGGCCTTCACCCGGCTTAGGTGCTAACATTTGCGTCATGCTGCGAATCGGCGCAAACTGCAGCGCCGCCTGCGTCACCATGGAACCGGCACTCATGCCTGCCGCCACTACGGCAGCTGCACCGCCCTTGCCAAAACGCAAATATTCTTGGTAGTGAAAATCGCTGCCGTAAGACTTGTCGCCCACAGCCTGTTGCAGCGCAGCGCTACGGCGCACCACCCGCGTGTTGATCGGCCCCATAAAAAACGGCCCTACCCAAGCATCAAAATCAGCATCGCGGTGGGGCGCTACCGGGTCTTGGTGGGCAGCATCGGCAGCGCTGGGTGTGCGCTCAGGGTTGAGCAAAAATGGTCGACTGAACATCTCTTTTTGGCCCTTTTCCATCATATTAAGCACCGAGGCTAGCGTGCCACCATTGAAGCTACCGCGCATAGAAAAGCAGGCCTTCACATCTACACAAGACGCACCATGGCGACGCTGCATTTCTTGCGCTACCAAGTAAGCCCCAATATCCGAGGGGACTGAATCAAAACCGCAGCCCGGCACAATACGCGTGCCGTCACTTGCTGCCTGCGCATGGTGGGCGTCAATCATCTCGCGCACCCACGGACTCTCACCGGTAATATCGGCATAGTGGGTGCGCTGCTGCACACACGCTGCAAGCAGCAGGGCACCATATAGCGCAAACGGCCCGGCGCTTGACAACACCACGCGCGTGCTAGCGGCCAAGGCGCTGAGCGCAGCAGCATCTTGCGCATCCGCCACGATGATGGGCACCCGCACCTTGCAATCACGCAGCACCTGCTCTAGCTTGCTGCGGTTACGCCCTGCGATAGCCCAAGTAACACCTTTTGCATGTTGGGCAAAATAGGCCACTGTCTGTTGACCCACAAAGCCTGTAGCGCCGTACAGCACAATGTCATAGGGCCGAATTTGATTTTTAGCTGGCATACTTTAGACTTATATTTTGTCTAGTGTCGCACAAGCAACCAGTTCTATGCAAGAGCAGCGATACTATGGCGACACACGGAGCGCTAAATGCGCTGTTTCACACACCTAGCGCTGAATGCGCTGTTTTATTTTGTTTTCAAACCACTGCCATGACTAATCTGACCATTGCCACTACCAACCACCAAGTTCGCCTAGCCCAGCGCCCCATAGGCACGCCTGGCCGTGAATGCTGGAGTTTTACTGAAGAACCCGTGCAGCAGCCTGCTGGCGACGGCGACGTATTGGTCAAAACCTTAGCCCTGTCGCTAGACCCCGCCATGCGCGGCTGGATGAACGAAGGCAAAAGCTACATTGCCCCGGTGGAGATTGGCGCGGTCATGCGCGCTGGCGGCGTGGGCTTAGTTGTAGCATCCAAAAACCCAGCGTTTGCCGTGGGCGACTATGTCAACGGCGGCTTAGATGTGCAAGAGTATTGCCTCGTCCCTGGTGCACAAGTCAAGCGCAACGGCCTGTTCAAAATCGACCTGCGCATGGGTACGCCCACCCAGTGGCTGAACGTGCTGGGCATGCCGGGCATGACAGGTTATTTTGGCTTGATGGACGTAGGCCTGCCGCAGGCAGGTGAGACCGTGGTCATTAGCGGCGCAGCGGGCGCTGTGGGCCAAACGGTGGGGCAAATGGCCAAAATCAAAGGCTGCCGCGTAGTAGGCATTGCTGGTGGTGCAGCCAAATGCGACTGGGTGGTCAAAGAGCTGGGCTTTGATGCCTGCATTGATTACAAAGCGGGCCCCACATCGGTGAAAGACGGCCTCAAAGCGCATTGCCCCAAAGGCGTAGATATTTATTTTGACAACGTGGGCGGCGAGATTTTAGACAACGTGCTGGCCCGCATCAACAAAAAAGCCCGCATCATCATCTGCGGGGCCATCAGCCAATACAACAACACCACGCCCGTGCAAGGCCCTAAAAACTACCTCAGCCTGCTGGTCAACCGCGCACGCATGGAAGGCATTGTGGTGTTTGACTACGCAGACCGCTACCACCTAGCCATTGCCGAGATGGCAGGCTACCTTAAGGACGGCCGCATGAAAAGTAAAGAAGACGTGGTGGCAGGCCTGCAAACCTTTCCTGAGACTTTGCTCAAGCTGTTCAATGGTGAGAACTTTGGCAAACTGGTGCTGGAAGTAGCTAAAGCCTAAAACGCTTTTTCACTATAGACACCTGCGCTATGAATAAGCTGTTTACAGAGTTGCTTGCATTACTGTTAACTGGCTTATTGGGTTTCTTCAGTGCGGGTGCTGTTTACTTACCCATCATGGGTGAATATCTTGGCCGAGTGATATTTACTTTAGGCGGTATGTCATTGCTCTATGGCTTTGAAGCAGTGGTGCGCTTTGGCCATGTCAAAGCTTGTACTTTTGGCTTTAGCGTTGCCGACTGCAAAGAGCACAATCTGCTAGTTCCATCCCTAGTGCTGTGGTTTTGTTTTTACGCACTTTGGCGCTTGCATGTTTGGAATAAGGCTCCTCAAGACAAGACTGTAGGCAAAGCACCTAAGATTTCGTCCCAACCATCTAAAACTTTGGCAAAGCCATCTGAAGCCTTGGCGAAACCATCGTATGGGGCCGTCGCAGTTGTGTGTGCTTTGCTATTTATCTGTTGGATGCTATTGAAGCAAACTGTTATTTCGCCCACATTATTTGGTAGTTTTATCTACCCGCTAAGGCTAGCATTAACTCTGGGTTTTGGATTATTGCTGTACAAAGCAATCAAAGCGCATACTGTTGGAACTACACAGCAAGTAGTCCTGCAACTGGTTATGAGCGCTGTGATAGGATTTTTCGGCACAGGTTTGGTCTACCAGCTACTGGTATGGGCACCGCCATTGGACTCACCTATCGACGCGCTGTTCTCGCTGATCACAGAAACAGCGATTGCAGGCTTTAATAGTATCTTCTACCTTGGCAACACAGCCACTGCACTGATACCTGCGTTCCTGCTGTGGTCAGCCTGTTTCGCATGGTTGAGATGGCGCAATGAAAAGCGTTTAACTTTTGCTCAAACACAACCGATGCACTAGGTCACTATTAATTTAATAGCTGTCCAAGCAATAAATGCTTGGACTACAAGCCAATTTAACTCCTTATTTATAGCGTTCACGCGCCAAAGCAGCCCCTAAACCCAGCGCATGCAGTTTTTGCAGTGCTACTTCGCGGCTCATGGGCGCTAAGCCGCAGTTAGTGCAAGGGAAGAGTTTATCTTTGGCCACGTATTGCAGCGCGGTGCCGATGGTGTCGGCTATTTGCTCGGGGGTTTCGATCACGTCGCTGGCGACATCTATCACGCCTACCATCACGTCTTTGCCTGCCAAGAGGCGCATCAAGTCGGGCGGTACATGGCTTTGAAAGCACTCTAGGCTCACTTGGTCAATGCTGCTTTTGGCCAGGGCTGGAAACACGGCCTCATATTGCCGCCACTGGTCGCCCAGGGTGGCTTTCCAGTCGGTGTTGGCTTTGATGCCGTAGCCGTAGCAGATGTGCACTGCCTTGGTACAAGTCAGGCCTGCGCAGGCTAGCTCTAGCGCTTTCACGCCCCAGTCGGCTGCGTCGGCCATGTAGACGTTAAACGCTGGCTCGTCAAACTGCACAATGTCTACGCCATCCGCCTGCAGGGCGCGGGCCTCTTGGTTAAGCAGTTCGGCAAATGCAAACGCCATTTTCACCTTGTCGCCATAAAAACGGTCGGCTACGGTGTCGATAATGGTCATCGGGCCTGGCAGAGTGAACTTGATTTTCTTTTTAGTGTGGGCGCGTAAAAACTGGGCCTCGGTGCCGTGCACCCGGCCTTTGAGTTTGAGCGTTGAGACCACCTGTGGCACCTGCGCGTCGTAACGGTTATTTCGAATGCCCATGGTGACTTTGTTGGCAAAGTCGATGCCGTCCACTTGCTCTAAAAAGCCATGCACAAAGTGCTGGCGCGACTGCTCGCCGTCGCCAATAATGTCTAGCCCCGCGTCTTCTTGCGCTTTGATCCACAGCAGGGTGGCGTCCAGTTTAGCCTGCGCCAGATCTGCGCCCTGTGCCTTCCACTGGGGCCACAGCTTGTTGGTCTCAGACAGCCAAGCGGGTTTAGGCAAGCTGCCTGCAATAGAGGTAGGAAACATGAACAATCCTTTTACTATGAATTTGATAGCTAAAAAAGCAATAAATGCTTGGACTACAAGGGTATTTGACTAGTAATTTAACTAAATATAGCTAAAAATGCATATACAGAGTGTACGGGCAGGCGTGGCGCAATTTAGGCTTATCTGCAAGCTAGGCGACAGCGCAGGACACACTCGTAGGCCACGCCTTACTTCACACGTCTAAGACAGGTTAGCACCCAATAACTGCCCGATACCTGCCGTCGCAGCCATCGCCAAAGCGCCCCAAAACACCACACGCAGAGCACCCTTGAGCACATTAGCACCGCCAGCAACAGCTGCAGCGGCTCCTAACGCCGCTAAGGCCGCCAGTGTCGATGCCATCACCACCACAGCGGTGTGTGCAGCCGGTGCCAGCACTGCAGCCACCAGCGGGCATGCAGCCCCAGCAGCAAATGCCACTGCCGATGCTACCGCCGCCTGCAAGGGCCGTGCGCGCAGGGCGTCGGTGATGCCCAGCTCATCGCGCGCGTGCGCGGCTATCGGGTCGTGTGCCATCAGCTGCTGGGCCACTTGCAGTGCCAAAGGTTTGTCCAAGCCTCGCCCTCGGTAGATGGCGGCCAGCTCTTGCAATTCGTGCTCTGGGTCAGCGGCTAACTCTGCGCTCTCACGCTGCAGATCAGCCTCTTCGGTGTCAGCCTGTGACTGCACCGACACATATTCACCCGCCGCCATCGACATGGCACCCGCCACTAAGCCTGCTACCCCGGTGAGCAACACAACCTGCGCGCTAGCGCCGCTGGCAGCCACGCCTACCAAGAGGCTGGCTACCGACACCACGCCATCATTAGCGCCTAGTACGCCAGCGCGCAGCCAGCCGATGCGGTGTGCGAGGTGGGTTTCTGTGTGATGTGGTCGCATAGTTACTATAAATTTAATAGCTGCTTAAGCAATAAATACTTGGACTACAGGCTGTTTTTATACCTAAATGATGCTGTGGATAGCTATCTTAAGCCCAAAGCGTCAAATACCACGCGTGCTGCGTACGCATCGTTGGCAGCGTACACCAATTGCGCCTCCGTCAGCTGCTCGTTAGCCCAGTTGCTGGTGGCGGCTTTTTTAGACTTGATAAAGCGCTGGTTAAACAGCACGGCCACTGCGCCCTTCACCCCCATGTCTTTGCGGTAACCGCGCTCACGAAAAATAACGTTCAGCTCTAGCACGCCCGCAGGCTCCACACCAAACTTGCTGAGGATCCGTTTGCGGTCATCGCCCAGGCCAAAACCTGCCTTGCTGATACCGGGCAACGCCATGAGCTGCGCTACCATGGCACGGCAGGTGGGGTCATACAGTTGGAACACCCAAGCACGATCGGCCGTGGCCAATTGCACTATGTGCGGCCCATCCGACACCTCACCGACTTTGAAGGTGGGCTTCGATTCGGTATCAAAGCCCCACGCAGACGCAGCTGACAGTTGTGCAAAAGCGTCCTTGGCCTGTGCGCCGGTGTGCACCAGTGTGATGCGGTCTAGGCCCAATCTTGCAAATGGTGGCAGCAGTGCGATGGCATCTTTGTCTGGGGTGGGGTGTACAGTGGACATAGGCCTATCATCGCCGAAATATCAGCAATGTAAAACTGCCGCATGCGCTAGTCATGACAACCTGTTTTCTGATATTCTGCGCTTAGTTAACCTACCCTTTATCTTTATGGCACTTCACACTGTGTTGAACTCTTTATTGCTCTTGCAAGCTCAGTCTAACCCTGCGCCTAATGCGCATCGCCGCTTGATGGGTTTGGCTGGGCTGGGGGTGTTGGCCGCCCCCGTTTGCGCGTTGGCTACCAAGGTAACTCAGCCCAAACCTGGCGTGTGGCCACAACCGCTGTTGGTGCCGGGCGGCGTAGCGCGCTTGTCGTTGGGGCCATCAGCTTTGCGCCCCGCAGCACATAGCGCCATAGCCGATAGCAAAGTACCCCTGCTGGTGGTGGGCGACGCGCTAGAGTGGACTGCCATAGTAGGCATTGCACTATCAGTCAAACCCGGTGTCAACAGCATTTCAGTAACATCTAATGCAGGCACTGCCAAACAAGTAGCCTACACCGTGGCCGACAAAAAATATGTCGAACAGCGCCTGACGGTGGCCCCAGGCACTGTCGATTTATCCCCAGAAAATCAAGCGCGCTATGAGCGCGAGCGCGCTCGCCAAGCCGTGGTAATGGCCACCTTCACCGAACCCGTGCCTGAGCATTTCTCTAGCGGGTCACAATTGCTGATGCAGGTGCCCACCGTGGGGCGGCGCTCTAGCTCGTTTGGTCTGCGGCGTGTCTTCAACGGCCAGTCACGCAATCCGCACAGCGGTATGGACATCGCAGCCATCACGGGCACTGCCATCGTGGCCCCATTGCCAGGCACTGTCATTGATGTGGGCGACTACTTTTTTAACGGCAATACCGTGTGGCTAGACCATGGCGGCGGCCTGCTTAGCCTGTACTGCCACCTGAGCACCACCGATGTGAAGGTAGGCGATACCTTGCAAACCGGCCAGCGCTTAGGCGCAGTGGGTGCCACGGGCCGTGTAACTGGCCCGCACTTGCACTGGGGCGTCATGCTCAACCGCACTATGGTCGATCCAGCGCTGTTTTTAGAAGCTTAATAGCTACCGTTTGTCCCTATGGAAATGAGCATGCGCGATTGCATAATCAATACCATGACTACACACCAAACACACATTAGCAACCGCACATTTTGGACAAGCTTAGTTTTGTGCTCAGTGCTGGCTTGTTTTAGCGCAGTTGCAAGCGCTTTTGAGCTACCTCCAACACCACCTAAAGGCCCGGTTATTTTAAAAATCACGGGCGCTGTAGGAGCGAAAAATACGCCAGATGCAGCGGCCTTTGATGCCGCCTTACTTGATGCATTACCCCAAACCACCTACACCGCAACCACCCCTTGGTTCAAAGAGCCAGCTCAATTTAGCGGCCCCTTATTGCGTGATGTTTTAAAACTCGCTAAAGCCCAAGGCACGATACTCAACGCTACCGCATTGAACGACTACAAAGCCCTCATCCCGATGGACGATGTGACACGCTACGACGTGATATTGGCGCGCAAGATGAACGGCAAACCCATCGCCATTCGGGACAAAGGCCCGATATTTGTGATGTACCCCTTTGATACAGTTCCACAGCTCAAGGACATGGTTTTCTTTAGTCGTAGCATTTGGCAACTGCACAGCATTTCAGTGCAATAATTTTTCTGCATAGCGTCTAAACAACAACCCTCCAACATGCCACTCCAAGCCAATAGCTGGTTCACTAAGCGGTTAAAAACCGGCTTTAAGCTCAGCCTAGGTTGGGTAGCTGCCTTGGTGGCCATGTCGTTTTTTTTGACGTTAGCGCCGTTGCTGATGTTGCAGCAGCAGCACAAGCAGACTAGGTACGCAGAAGCACAAAACAAAGTAGAGTCCGTGCTGTGGTTGGTCTATCAAATTGAGCGCGAGCATGCACGCATGCGTGCAGCTTGGCGTGATGCGCTAGAGGCCAATGCCACTACCCTGTCGCAACCAGCTGCCACAGCGCAAGCCCTACAAAATCTAAGCATGCGCTATGAGATATTTGTCAGTCGATTTGGTTTGATCAAAGACAGTCCCACGCTGGAGAGGTTTCGTCAATCGACTGAATACCTCGTAATGTTTGAAAAACTCAACGCATTTATTACGCAAGCTGACCCCCTGATGATGAATTTGGTGACGCGGCCATTGAACTGGACTGCTATGCGCAAACTACTAGCGCAGTCCAATCGTGATGAAGATGCTCTACGCGATCTCTCTAACTACGCTACTGGGGTGGTGTACAACGAAATCGCTGTGCGCAACACCACTATCAAAAATCAAAATAATTGGATATTTGCGCTGGTGTGTGTACAGCTGCTGCTGATGACGGGCGCATTAGTAGGGTTGACTTTGTATGCCCGCCGCCAACGCCGGCACAATTATCAGCTGCTTATGCTCACCCGCAGCTTGCGCAGTGCACGCAGCAAAGCGCTGAGCGCCAGCCAAGCCAAAAGCGTGTTTCTGGCCAATATGAGCCATGAGCTGCGCACACCGTTTCAAGGTTTGCTGGGCATGCTCAATCTGTTGTCTGAAACTCGGTTGTCAGCTCAGCAGCAAGACTATACCCACACAGCTTTAATTTCAGCGCGTCATTTGTTGGGCATTTTTAACGACATTTTGGACATATCGACTGTAGAGACCGGCTCGCTCAAACTGCGTGTCAGCCCTGTCGACCTGCACTTGGTGGTGCATGAGGTGCAAGCCTTGATGCTGGCGGCTGCGCAAGAAAGAAACCTAGGCTTGACCGTAGAGATCGACCCACAGCTGCCGCAATGGATTGAGGCTGATGCCACACGCTTGAGCCAGATTTTATTTAACCTACTCAACAATGCCATCAAATTCACTGACGCAGGTAATGTGTCGGTGCGCTGCACGCTGGTGCGTGCGCAGGGGCAGGCACCTCACGACAGCATGCAATTTGCTGTGCAAGACACCGGTATCGGCATGGACAGCAAAACCCTAGACGGTTTGTTTTCGCGTTTTCACCAAGGCGATTTATCTATTCACCGGCGCTATGGCGGCTCGGGCTTGGGTCTTGAAATTTCGCGCACTCTAGCGCGCCTGATGGGCGGCACCATCAACGTTGTCAGCACACTGGGTCAAGGCTCGACCTTTACCTTGTTACTGCCTGTTGTGCCAGTGCAGGCACCCCAAGCGCTGAAGGTTTTACAAGCAGTGTCTTGCCAAAGTTTGCAGGTACTGATAGTGGACGACTTGGCCATCAACGTCAAATATCTGCGTATCTTGTTAGAAAAATTAGGCCATAGCGTCACCAGTTGCGAGAACGGTTTGCTGGCAGTAGACCTTGTGCGTCAAAATCACTTTGACGTGGTGCTGATGGATCTGCACATGCCCCATATGGACGGTGCATCAGCCACACGTGCGATTCGTAAGCTAAATGGCGATTCCGCCCTCACCAAAATTGTCATGGTAACGGCAGATATATTGAACAATGCACGACAAAACGCAATCGACGCAGGGGCCAATGAATTTTTAGCCAAGCCACTGTTGATTGACGAGCTGCGCCAAGTGCTAGCGCGCTGTGCTGGCGCACCGTCGCCCAGCTTGCTGCCCAGCAGCCAGACTCAGCCCGTCGCAGCGTCCAATCTAATAGCGTGGATTGACGCAGAAGTTTTTGCAGGTTTCGTAGACCTCATGCCCCCCAGCACGGTAGACCTGCAGCTTGCCGCACTATTAGACCAACCCTCCCACGCAATCAGCGCCATTACCGCAGCAGCACAAAATAGTGACTACAGCCAAGCCGTGCACTTAACCCACCAACTTAAAGGCACCTGCATGTTGATGGGCTTTAGCGCGCTGACAATTACCCTCGCCCAGCTAGAAGAGGCTTGTATGCGTAGTCTGGCAAATCAATCTGCTAGTGCGCAGCCACCCGCTCAGACCCTTACAGAGTCACCGCAAGAACTCACTAACTTATTAAGTCAGCTGCAACACGAGCGGCTGCTAACACAGTCTGCACTAGCGCAGCTGCAAAGCACTACCGTAGTGGCCTGAACGCACCTGCAGTCTGTACAAGCATGGCGGCGCTCCCGCAGCGCTCTGGAGAGCCCACTCTAGCCCGTTAGATTGCGCCTACTACGCAGCTGCAGCGTCTTTGCGCACAATCCATTCATAGATTTCAATAGTTTTATTTTTTATTAGAGGTCACACTATGAGCGCACAACAATTTTCTACCGTAGCCTACGACGTCATCGTCTCATCGGGCAACACTGCTAAAAACGTTATCACCGCATACCGTGCAGGCGGCGAACGTGTAGCAGGCTTGCTAGAGCAGCGTTGGGACAAGGCATTTGCCCAGTCGCGCGCCCAGCTAAGCGCAGAGACCGCTAAAAACGCCAAGGCTGCCAAGCACATGGTCGGCGGCTACTATGCCAAAGGCCTGACCGTAACCACTGACAGCGCTACAGACATGGTTGCTCAGTTGGTCAAACTGGCTGGTGGCGGCGTAGAGCGCGCTTTGGCCAGTGCTGAAAAAGTGCAAGCTAAAACAGGTATCACCACCATCGACACCATTGCCCAAGCCACCCTACCCGGCGTGGTTGCGCTGAGCACCCTAGCCTCTAGCGCTGAGCAGCAAACTGCTGTGTTGGCACGCAAGGTAGCTGGTAACAGCGCACTGCACGTAGCTAAGCGCGCCGCCAAGCGTGTGGCAAAACGCGTAGCTTAAACTGCAGTTTAATTAGATCATCTTGTGCCCCAGCGCTTAGCTGGTCACACCAGCTTAAAACCTGCCCGCAGTTACCTGTTAGCAGGTTTTTTTATGGCCAATTGCTATTAATTCAATAGCTGCTTAGTCAATAAATACCTGGACTAGAAGGCTATTTAGTACCTAAATCGTTCAAAAACATCACACTGGGCAGTTCACCGTCAATAATTTCGAAGGTATATCTGGATCATCAGCATCGGTCACCATCAGCACGCTGACTTGCTTAGTACTTGTCCGCGCCAATACACTAATACCCTCTACTTTGGGTGCGCTTTGCAAAGGGTGCATTTGCAATAGCTGTCCTGTCGGGCTTACCACAGCCAGCGCACTGCCTGTGCAGGGGCCATCGGAATAGCTGTCGGTGGTGTTTTCAGCCGCAGCGCTGATCAGCCAATTGCCGTTAGGCAGCACACATCCGTCCGTGGGGGTGAACGGCACTGCATCGACATGCCCCAAATCAATAGTGACGATGTGGCTGTGCACTGGCGCTGGGGTATCTTCTGGGTCTAGCAGCCACGCCTGCACTTGCGGTAAATGCCAAGCAATGCAGGCGCTGCGGCTCTCCCCCTTGCTTGCACCTTTGTTACCGCGCTGCAGCAGGTGCAGCACATCGCCACTGATAAAGCAGCCTTCGATATTCAGATCAGCAAACTCACTGTGCAAAGGTGCATAAAGTTCAGTTAAATTAAGGCGCTGGCTGACCAGATCATCACCCTTGCCTAATTTACCTGCAGCGTTCAGCGCCATCACCAATCCGCCATGGCGCTGCAGTTGAGAACCCGAACCTAGCGCCAGCAACGCACCAAAGGGGTATCGCAGTGTGGTGGGCAACAACGCTAATACCTCAAGGTCAGGCTTAGCGGCTTTACGTTTTATAGGGTCAGCAGGCAAGTCATCGCTGAACAATCGTTTGAGCTTAACTGCGCTGTTGTCCTGCAGCTTGAAGCATCCAAGATGATGCTCGTCGTCGGCCACTACATAGCATCGGCCTTGAACATGTACCAAGCCGCTGGCTGAGCTCAAGTGGGCTTGCCCACGCGGGTGCTCCGCAGGCTCGACATGCAAGGTGCGCAAAAGTGTGGGGCTTAGCATGGCACGATCTTGGCACACATTACAGCAGTTGACTAGCCAACTTACTTGGCTAAACGTGCGTTTTGCGGAAACATTGCGGCGCGGGCTGCGTCGTCCATATCGGTTTTGAAAGCATGCTTGACTTTCAAAGCTTCGGCGCGCTGCGCAGCAGGGCGGGCGTTGATCTCGTCTAGCAGGCGTTTGACGTGGGGCAGTTTATCCCACGCATCTGCGCCCAAAATAAACGGCACCGCACGCGCCCAGCCCCACACCGCCATGTCGACCACGGTGTAGCTGTCGCCTAGCATGTATTTGTGTTTACCCAATTGGTCGTTAATGATGCTCCAGTGGCGCCATGCTTCAAAGTCGTAGCGGTTTAGGGCATATTCTTTAGGCTCGGGCGCAAAGTGTTTAAAGTGCACACACTGGCCGCTGTAAGGGCCAATACCGGTGGCCACAAACATCATCCATGACAACATTTGGCCGCGCGCAGCAGGCGTGTTAAAGGGTAGAAACTGCCCAGTTTTTTCAGCTAAATACATCAGCATGGCCGTACTGTCAAAAATAGTCACCTCGCCGTCGGTCATGGCGGGGGTTTTGGCATTCGGGTTAATGGCTTTGAAAGCATGGCTGTGCTGATCGCCTTTGCGGGTGTCGATGGGCACCATCTCATAAGGCGTGCCGGTTTCTTCCAGGTACAAAGCAACTTTGGCAGGGTTGGGCGATGGGTGGTAATAAAACTTGATCATGTCTGCCTTGGTAATTTAGAGAAATAGAAATCAAAAAACAATCGTCACTAATTCGATTGTGCGCTTTTTGTGTGAGGTTTACTGCACCCAATGAAAAGCCATATCGGTGCTGTACTAAGCGCAACATATTTAAATATCGTAAGAATTTGCGGCATGCAGCGACTCAGCCTTGTATGACTCTATTTCGCAGCACTTTAGTGGCTATCGTACTCATCGCAAGCAGCGGTTACAGCAGTGCTATGGGGTTGATGGTTGAGGCGTCGCAACCTTTTTGTGGCTTGCCTGCACCTGCACTGGCCACTAACCGACCCCCAACAGTTACGGAAAAACGCTTAAATAAAACGCCCGTTGTGCGCGGCACACGCGACATAGCATGGGCTTGGCTAGGCAGCCCTACCAACCGGTATCCACACAAAGCACTCGGCTCAGCTACACACGCAGGTAGCCTGCATGTGATGATCAGTGCAGGTACTGGTGCAGGTACTGGTGCAGGCACAAATAAAGTGCGTGAGCTGGTATACAGCCTGCCCTTGCACCAAGTGTTTGAAGATTTGACTGTGCGTTTAGTAGACCTTGATGCCGACGGCAAAGACGAAATCATCGTGATCCAAAGCGACGCCTTGCGCGGATCAGCTGTGGTGGTGTATGGTCTGCGTGGCAACACTCTGGTAGAGCTTGCGCGCAGCCCATACGCTGGGTCAACATTTTTATGGCTTAACCCTGTGGGTGTGGCTGATTTTGATGGCGATGGCAAACTTGATGTTGCCAGCGTGATCACCCCGCACATTGGCGGCACGCTGACGCTGTACCACTACCGCCCGCCTGCACTGGTGCCATTTGCCAGCGCGATGGATATATCCAACCACCGCATGGGCGACCCTGAGCAGGACCTGTCGGCCATCGTGGAAATACCGGGCCTGCGCCCCACCATCATCGTGCCCGACATGGGCCTAAAAGCCCTGCATGCACTGCGCTGGGTAGCACCCGGTTTATGGAAAGAATTGGCTGATGTAAAACCCCTGCCCGCACGGGTACAACGCATCACGCCCCTACCCGGCGGCGCGTGTGTGCTGCTGGCAAACGGCAGCTGGATGCAGGTGTCACTGTCGAATTGAGTTCTAACCCGGCTCAAATGGCTTTTTAGGTTTAGGTATTTGCTTAAACCTAATTTTGCGGTCTAGTTCAATTGCATCTTTTTTCACTTGGCGCACAGCGTCTTGCGCTTGGCCTGCAGTCAACCACGCAGCAAATTCTTCGGGTGTTTCTAGCGTAATGCGGCCCATCACGGCAGCACGAAAATCGTAGATCAAAGCTTCAGAGGCTTTTTGCATATCGAACTTACCGCCGCCCAGCATGGCACCGCGCTTGCGGCCCACTTCGATGAGCAGCGCCTCGTCGGTCATGCTGGCTACGTCTTTGAGTTTGTAGCGCCCCTCTACCTGCTCTGGATAATTGGACTGCAGATACGCTGCTAGTTCAATCGCTACTTCTTGCTCGTCAAAGGCGTTGCGCCCTATCGCGCCGCTGGCGGCCAAGTTATAGCCGCTTTGCGGCACGATGATGCGGGGCCACAGCACGCCAGGTGTATCAAACATATAAAAATCATCAGCCAATGTGATGCGCTGCTCAATTTTGGTAATACCCGCTTCGTCACCGGTTTTGGCGTGTTTTTTACCACTCAAGGTATTGATCAGCGTGGACTTGCCCACGTTTGGAATGCCGCAAATCAACACGCGCATAGGCTTGACCATGCCACCGCGCGACGGGGCCAGCTGGTGGCAGGCTTTGATAATTTCTTTGGCAGGGGCCTTTACGCTGGCGTCTAGCCCCATAGCGCGCGTGCCCGGCAGCGCGTTGTAATGCGCCAGCCACAGATCGGTACGCTCAGGGTCGGCCAAGTCTTGCTTGTTCAGCACCTTTAGCGCAGGTTTGCCCGCGGTCAGCTCGGCAATCATGGGGCTGGCGCTAGAACCGGGCAGGCGTGCGTCTAGCAGCTCTATGACCACATCAATCATTTTGATGCGGTCGCTAATCGCCTTTTGCGTGGCACGCATGTGCCCCGGAAACCACTGAATCGCCATCTTATGTAAACCCTTTTATTACCCTGTATTGTCGCCTGCGCTGCAGCAGCCGTGTAGAGGTATCGCCTAAACTATGCTTATCAATTTTTTAAAGAGCTAAGCCATGATCACTTTATGCGGTTTTCCAGTATCTAACTACTACAACAAAGTCAAAATTGCTTTATTAGAAAAGAACGTGCCCTTTACGGAAGAACTAGTGCACCCCAAAGACATTACCGAAGCCAACAAAGCTGATTCGCCGCTGGGCAAAATTCCGTACCTGCGCACACCGCAAGGCGCTGTGTGCGAGAGCCAAGCTATTTTGGAATTTATCGACACCGCCTACCCCAGCCCCGCGCTGCTGCCCGCTGACCCTTTTGCCGCTGCCAAGGTGCGTGAATTGGGCATTTATGTAGACCTGCACCTAGAGCTGGTAGCCCGCGAGCTGTATGGCCAAGCATTTTTTGGTGGCACCATCAGCGACTCAGCAAAAGACCGCGTGCGCAAGCAACTGACCAAAAACATTGCCGCTTTCAAGCAGTTGGCCAAATTTGCCCCCTTTGTAGCGGGCGACACGTTTACCCAAGCCGATTGCAGCGCTTACGTTAACCTGCCCGTCATTGGCATGGCCAGCAAAGCAGTTTATGGCGAAGACCTGCTGGTGGCAGGCGGTGTGGACTACAAGCCCTACCTCAAAATGGTAAGCGAGCGCCCGAGTGCGCAAAAGTCTGACTCCGACCGCAAAGCGTCTGCACGCAAGCCTTAAATCTACTTGGCCCACAAAAAAAGCGCGGCATAGGCCGCGCTTTTTAAGTGGTGGTAAATATTACCTAGGCCCGCGTGGTGTGGGGCCCGCACGGCCAGCAATGTGGCGGAACATAATACGGCCCTTGCTCAAGTCGTACGGCGACAGCTCAACGGTGACGTTGTCGCCCGCAATAATGCGGATGTGGTTCTTGCGCATTTTGCCGCCCGTGTAGGCGATGATCTCATGGCCATTTTCTAGCGTCACGCGAAAACGCGAGTCAGGCAGCACTTCGGCCACAAGGCCTTGCATTTCAATCAGATCTTCTTTGGCCATACAGAGTTGGGGAGTCCAGTTTAAGTTAACTCCCTATTGTAAGGCCTAGCGCGTAAGGCCTTAAATAGCCAAAACCGCCTGTCAAAACTGCCAAACTGACTACCAAACAAAATGCTTTTGAGCCCTTAAGCCAGCACCTTGTTAAGCCATGCGTTGAGATCGGCAATCTCCTGGGCGCACACCGAATGCTCCATAGCATATTCATGCCAGTTCACCTTGTAGCCTAGCCCCGCCAACGTGTCGCGCGATACGCTGGCACGCGCCATGGGCACCACGCCATCGCGCTGGCCATGGGCCATAAAAATAGGGGTTTGCGCGTTGGCGGCATGGCGCTCAGCTGCTGTGGTGTCTGCCAGCGGCAAATAGCCCGATAAAGCTACGATACCGGCCAATGTCTCGCTGTAGCGCAGGCCCGTCATCAGCGCCATAGCACAGCCCTGCGAAAACCCCGCAATGACAATCCGGCTGGCAGGAATGCCACGGGCTTTTTCGCGCTCCAGCAGCAGCTCTAGCGCGGCTTGCGATGCGCGCAGACCAGTCTCGTCCTCACGGCGGGTTAAATCTGCATTGGAGATGTCGTACCAAGCGGGCATGTGGTAACCGCCGTTGATAGTGACCGGGATCACAGGCGCATTGGGAAATACAAAGCGCACAGGCCCCACGGCGCTCAAGTCCATCTCGCCCGCAACAGGCACAAAGTCGTTGCCGTCTGCCCCCAAGCCGTGCATCAGTAGCACGGTAGCGCGGGGGTTGGGGGCGGTTTCAATTTCGATAGTTTTTAAGGTCATAGGCTGTATTGTCTCGGATTTTTTCGGGTGGTGGTGATTTTGTGCGGTAGTCCAAGTATTTATTGCTCAGGCAGCTATTATTTTTGCAGCGTCTATGGTTCTTGTTTGAGGGCTTTTAACTCCCAGCCCACTACAAGTGCGACGGTGTGGCTTACCCCTGTGACAACCAATCAAGGGCCGCAGGTCCGGTTGGCATAGGGGTAAGCCACATCTGCGCGTGTCCCAAAGCAACGAAGGGCAATCTCTGTTGCCCGTAACCAAGAAACTTGATAGGCTACAGGCTGTTGAACACATAACTGATAAAACCACAAGGACACCACACCATGGCCATTTCTGTAGATATCGATCTAGCTTACGAATTTGAAGTCAAGGCCAAGGCGGCTGATGTGTTTGCAGTGCTGTCTGATGTGCCCACGTCGGTTAGCCATTTCCCTAAAGTCGAGAAGCTCACCGACATGGGCGACGGCGTATACAAATGGGAAATGGAAAAAGTAGGCACTGCGCAGGTCAACATTCAAACCGTGTACGCCAGCAAATACAAAAGCGACAAAGCCAAAGGCACCGTAGTGTGGACACCCGTAAAAGGCGTGGGCAATGCGCAAGTGGGTGGCAACTGGAAAGTGGTTGATAACAAAAAATCTACCGGTGTGACCCTCGCCATCAAAGGCACGGTTGACGTTCCCCTGCCCGGCCTGATGAAAATGATTGTCGGCCCAGTGGTGGAAGGCGAGTTTGAAAAGCTGGTGGACAAATACATCGCCAACTTGATTAAAAAATTTGGTGGCGAGGTCTAACGCGAGCAGTGGCGACGGCGATGTGGACAGCGGCTTGGCCTGGCTGTTGTTGGGCGTTTTACTGGCTACTGGCAAGAGTTGGTTTTTAGCAGCTACAACACATCGCGCGCAGTCAGGCCGCCCATGGCACTGCCTTTGATAAAGCCTTGCAGGCTAGCCGCTTGCGGTAGTAATAATTTATCTATCAACGGAGCCATGGCAATTTGCTCGGGCTCGCACAGCATCACATAACGGCCGCTGCCGTCGGCTATCTCGCTGGCGTAGTCTTGCGCTGATAGCACTGTGATGACGGGCTCAATTTGCAGTGCATCAACTTGCATGGCTGCGCCTAGCTGGGCAATGGTGAGGCCCTTGGCGGGCGTGGTGCGGGCGCGGTGCAGGTGCTGGATGATTTCTATGCACAGCTGAAAGCGCCAGCCCGGCGTGCCGCCACGGCGCTGAACACCTTGCAGCAGGCTGGGTAAATACGCCGCTATCACTGCGCCCAGTAGCACTATCACCCACGCAATATAAATCCACAGCAGCAAGATAGGCACGGTGGCAAA
This sequence comes from Polaromonas sp., assembly GCA_043747295.1. Taxonomy (GTDB): domain Bacteria; phylum Pseudomonadota; class Gammaproteobacteria; order Burkholderiales; family Burkholderiaceae_C; genus JAAFIP01. The sequence goes on from JAYTPK010000297.1 coordinate 21,630, forward strand.
CGCACCGTAGATAGCTGAGTAGGTAGGCACTGAGGCCAAATACACCGCCAGTAGCTTTTTTGCCCCCATAAAGCCCAGCGCTACAAACACGCCACCTGTCCAAGCATGCGCGCGCTTGACTTGCGTGTTGGGCACAAACCGGTACAACGCGGCCATGCCGCCGGCCAGTAATATAAATTCTAAAATATCCAGCATGACGCGCAAGCCGCCGGGCAAGAAACCCACTACGCCTTTAGACGCTGACAGCGCATATGACGTAATGGTCAAGCTGGCGGCCAGCAGCACCGGCCCCAGCGTCAGCACAGCCCAATACACCAGCAGGCGCTGCGCAAACGGCCGCGCACGGCGCACCCGCCAAATAGCGTTGAGCGTGCGGTCAATGGTAAATATCAAAGCCAGCGCAGTGACCAGCAGCAGTGCCAAGCCTACTGCCCCTAAACGCGATGCCTTACTGGCAAACTGCGTCAGATACCCCAGCACATTGCGGGCTATGTTGTCGGGCACCAAGCTTTCAATTAGCCACTGCTGCAGCACGCCTTGCATTTTGGCAAAAATTGGAAACGCGGTAAAAATAGCCAAAGCCACGGTGAATAGCGGAACCAGCGCGATGGTGGTGGTAAAAGTTAAGCTGCTGGCAGTCAGCCCCAAGCGATCTTCACGAAAACGCTCACGCAGTACGGCCGCCGTGTTGCGCCAGGGAAATATCTTCAACGTCGCCAGCAATTCTTGCAAATCGGCCATCAATCGCGTTAAAAATAAGCTTAATTTTTGCTGCATAGAATCCATGCCGTTATCATGCCATTCAAATAGGTAATTTTTAACGCATGAAAAATTCTGTAGATTTCACCCGCTGGCTGGCTGTAGGCAGCCTCCTGGGCTTGATTGTGTTGTCGGTGGCTTGGGAGCTGTTTTTGGCCCCATTGCGCCCCGGTGGCTCATGGCTGGTACTAAAAGCTCTGCCGCTGTGCATTCCGCTGGCAGGCCTGCTTAAAAACAAAATGTACACCTACCGCTGGGTCAGCCTGATGGTGTGGCTGTACTTTACTGAGGGCGCCGTGCGCGCCTACAGCGACCGCCCGCCTAGTAATTATTACGCTATGGTGGAGGTGCTGCTGTGCACGGCCTTGTTTGCGGCTTGCGCGCTGCATGTGCGCTTTCGCATTGGCAGCCGCTTTGGCAACTGAATCTGCAGGCTGGGTCACCCCTGGCTTGTAACAAGCTGGCTGATGGGTCTAAGCCAACGTGCTGCCATGGTTGTGGTTTACCATGTGTAAACCGTAAGCCTAAGGAGTTGCATGATGCACAAAAAAATTACCACTTTGCCAGCACTGGCCGCTGCCCTACTCGCGGCTAGCCTTGCACCGCTACAGGCCGCCGAGCTAAAGCTGCGCATCATGGAGACCACTGATGTCCACATGAACCTGCTGAGCTACGACTACTACCAAGACAAAATCACCGATGCGTTTGGCTTGGCCAAGTCTATTACCTTGCTCAAAGCGGCACGTGCCGAGGTGCCCAACAGCATGCTGTTTGACAACGGTGACTTGATCCAAGGCAACCCGTTGGGCGACGTGGCAGCAAAAATTAAACCCTTTAAAGCAGGCGATGTGCACCCAGCCTACAAAGTGATGAACCAAATGGGCTACGACGCAGCCAACTTGGGCAACCACGAATTTAACTTTGGCCTGGACTTTTTGCGCCGCACTATTGCTACGGCCAAGTTTCCCTACGTTAGCGCCAATGTATATGTAGACGACAAAGACAAAGACGGCGCAGGTGCCAAGCACGCTTTTACGCCCTATGTCATTTTGGAGCGCAGCTTTGTTGACACCGATGGCAAGCCGCACGCTTTGAAAGTGGGCGTGATTGGTTTTGTGCCACCGCAGATCATGCAGTGGGACCGCCAGCACCTGGCGGGCAAAGTTATTACACGCGACATGGTGGAAGTTGCCAAAAAATATGTGCCCGAGATGCGTGCCAAAGGCGCGCAACTGGTGATCGCCATTCCCCACTCAGGTTTTGAAAAAGGCGACGTGGCAGCGTTTGCAGAAAACGCCGTGTCCAAGCTGGCGGACATAGCTGGCATCGACGCCATATTGTTTGGCCATGCACATGCTGAGTTTCCTAGCCCTGCTTTTGCCCAACACCCCAAGGTAGACGCAGCGCGCGGCACCATCAACGGCGTGGCCGCCGTAATGCCCGGCCGCTGGGGCGACCATTTGGGTGTAATTGACCTCACGCTGGACAACAGCTCGGGCGCATGGACCATCAAAACCAGCCAATCTAGCATTCGCCCGATTTTTGACAAAGTGGCCAAAAAGCCTACGGTAGATGCTGACCCGATGGTGGCCGCAGCCATTGCCACCGAACACGCCGACACCCTGGCCTATGTGCGCGGCCAAGTGGCCGAGACCAGTGCCCCCATCTACAGCTACTTTGCCCAAGTGGCCGATGACTCCAGCGTGCAAGTGGTGTCTAACGCGCAAATTGCCTATGTGCAAAAAGCCATTCAAGGCACCGACTACGCCAAGTACCCTGTGCTGTCGGCTGCTGCGCCATTTAAATCAGGTGGCCGCCAAGGGCCCACGTATTACACCGACATTGCTGCGGGCCCCATAGCCATTAAAAACGTGGCCGACCTGTACATCTACCCCAACACGCTTAAAGCCATGCTGCTGACCGGCGCTGAAGTGCGCGAGTGGCTAGAAATGTCAGCTGGGCAGTTTAACCAGATCGACCCCAAAGGAGCAGCCAGCCAAGACGTGATTAACGCGGCCTTTCCGTCGTTTAACTTTGACACGATTGACGGCGTAACTTATGAGCTAGACCTAACCCAAGCCGCCAAATACGATGGCAAAGGCGCAGTGGCCAGTGCAGGAGCCCGTCGCGTAGTGAATTTAAGTTTTGACGGCAAACCGATTGACGATGCAGCCAAGTTTATTGTGGCTACCAACAACTACCGCGCATATGGCGGCGGAAACTTCCCCGGCTTAACCGCGGCCAAAGTCATCATCGACGCACCCGAAGAAAACCGCGAAGCCTTGGTTGAGTACCTTGCCGCCAACCCCAAGTTCAACCCCAGCGCCGACAACAACTGGCACATTCAAAACGTGCCAGGCATCAACATGACGTTTGTATCGGCCAGCGCAGCGGCTAAGTATTTGGCCAACCACCCCAGTATCAAACTCATCAAAGACAATGGCGACGGCAATGCGGTGTACCAGCTGGGCGGCGCTGCCAGCTCTGCACCGGCCACCGGTTCTCCTGCTGCCCCGGTAGTGCCGCAACGTGCAGCACCAACACCTAAACCTGCGGATACCTGACCAACGCATAGCCTTTGATCAGGCGTAAAAAAACCCGCATTCAACACGCGGGTTTTTTTGTGATGCAGCATTAGCTGCAAAAACTAAAGCAGCGATTAAGCGGTCTCGCCCAATACAGCTACAGTGATTTCTACCACCACGTCGGTGTGCAATGCCACATGGACCTTGCTCTCGCCCACGATCTTGATCGGGCCGGTAGGCATACGAACTTGAGACTTGACGACTTTGTAGCCCATCTTGCCCAGCTCTTCAGAGATGTCGTGGTTGGTAACTGAGCCAAACAAACGGCCGTCCACACCGGCTTTTTGCGATACCTTGACGGTAGTGCCAGCGAGTTTTTCGCCCTCGGCTTGTGATGCAGCCAGCTTGGCGGCAGCAGCTTTTTCCAGCTCAGCGCGCTTGGCTTCGAATTCTGCTTTGGCGGACTCGGTAGCGCGGCGAGCTTTGCGTTCAGGGATCAAAAAGTTACGGGCGTAACCGTCTTTGACTTTAACGATTTCACCCAGATTGCCCAGGTTGATCACTTTTTCTAAAAGAATAATTTGCATGATGTGTCCTTTGCTACTACACGCGGTGCTGGTCGCTGTACGGCACGAACGCGAGGAAACGCGCGCGCTTGATAGCGGTGTTCAGCTGACGCTGGTAAATCGCACGGGTGCCGGTCAGGCGTGCGGGGATGATTTTGCCGTTTTCGGCGATAAAGTCGCGCAAAACATCAATGTCTTTGTAGTCGATTTGCTCGACGTTGGTTACCGTGAAACGGCAAAAACGCTTGCGTTTGAACAGCAAGTTTTGTGCGGGGCGCTTTGGGCGCTTGTCAGTCTTTTTAAAACGTGATGGTCCGGCCATGATGGACTCCTAAAAATTTAAATGGATTCAAACGATTGAATATGAAACAGTGTGCCTTTGGCGTTGCGTGTGCTACCTAAAAACCCGGTGAATGTGTGACAGCTGCCTATTGCAAGTTGGCTGATGACTTCTGCCATCGGCCCAATGGCGATTGCTTTCACGCTGACTTTGACTTTGCGTAGCTGCCCTGCTTGGACTTGTTCGCTCTCGTGGTCGAGGGCCAGGTCTAGTGCGGGGATGCCTGCCGGAGTGTAGCGCTGGGCGCTGGCCTCGGTGATGCTGGCAGTCAAAGTAAGTTTATTCACGCTCCTTGATGTGGGTTTGCAGTTAGCAGCTGTGCATTAACGCTCTTGGCGCTCGGTGCGCTCACCACCACGGTCGGCACGGTCGCCGTCACGGGGTGGACGGTCATCGCGCTGCGGACGATCACCACGGTCGCCACCACGGTCAGGACGATCATTGGCGTACTGCTCTTGCTGCAGCTTGCGGGCTTCTTCGCGCTCGACTTGTTTCATCATCAGCGATGGGCCGGTTTCGGCTTTTTTGACCAACACGGTCAGGTGGCGCAACACGGCGTCGTTGAACTTGAAGGCATGCTCTAGTTCAGCCATGACTGCCTGGTCGGCCTCGATGTTGACGCACAGGTAGTGCGCTTTTGCCAGTTTGTTGATTTGGTACGCCAGTTGGCGGCGGCCCCAATCTTCCACGCGGTGAATTTTACCGTTGGCCGTGGTAATCATGCTCTTGTAACGCTCCAGCATCGCTGGAACTTGCTCGCTTTGGTCCGGATGGATCAGCAAGACGATCTCGTAATGACGCATAAACACTCCTTAAGGATTTAAGCCCAGTTTTTATAAATAACTAGGCTTTGTTTAACCACAACTTGCGTTGCAGTGTTAAAAAAGCTACCCACAGCGTCGGAAGTGGTGCAGCAAGGGGAAAGCCCTCTATTATAGCGTCTTTGCACACCAGCAACCGCCAAGCTCACCACCCTCAAACCATGACCTATTCCACCCTAATTTCCGCCGCCCAGCTACGCGACCTACAAGCTGGCGGCACCGACCTGCAAGTGTGGGACTGCAGCTTCGATTTGATGAACCCCACCGCAGGCCCTGCCGCCTTCGCGCAGGCGCACATTGCCAGGGCGCGCTATGTGTACCTGGACACCGACCTGAGCGACAAAACCCCCGCTACCGATAAACCTGCCGACAAAGCCAGCGCAGCCATGCCATACGAAGCACCCGCTAGCGGAGCCATGCCATACGAAGCGCCCGCCAGCGGCGGGCGCCACCCCCTGCCCAGCCGCACCAAATTTGCCGCCTGGCTAGGCGCAATGGGCGTTACACCTAGCACTCAAGTAGTCGTGTACGACCGCAACGGCTGCAACTACTGCGGCCGCGCCTGGTGGATGCTGCAGTGGCTAGGCCACACCCAAGTAGCCGTGCTAGACGGCGGCCTGCAGGCCTGGCAAGCCGCAGGCGGAGCCGTGGAAAGTGGCGAAACTGGTAAAAACACGCATTCACCCGACTTCTCCCTACCAAAATACCCTGAAGTCCAAGTATCTACTGCTCAAGCAGCTATAGATTTTGTAGCGCAGGCCGCCCAATCAGGCAGCCACACCATCATCGACGCCCGCGCCGCACCACGCTTTAGGGGCGAGGTTGAACCCCTAGACCCCGTAGCGGGCCATATACCCGGTGCGCTCAACCGCCCTTTTAACCTCAACATCGGCGCAGACGGCCTGTTCAAACCCGCCGCCACCCTACGCGCCGAGTTTGATGCGCTCTTGGCGGGCCGCAACGCTAGCCAAGTCATCCACCACTGCGGCAGCGGCGTCAGCGCCATACCCAACGTGCTGGCCATGGCCATAGCAGGCTACCCGCCCACGCAATTGTTTGCTGGCAGTTGGAGCGAATGGAGTAACCGGGCGGACTTGCCAGTGGCTAGGGGCTAAGGACTAAAAATAAGCTGACGATTACCTAGTCGTCTACAAGACCCTGCACTTGATCAAGCAGTTTGAAGTTGATAGCGTTTTTGATTAACTGTTTTTCGTAATGGCGATTGCGCCTGCCTTGCTTGGCGCCAGACCGCTTGCCGTTACGCTTGTCTTGCACGATGTTGGACAACTGGCTTAAGTCGTTGGCATCCTTGATTGCGTTAGGTGATGTACGTTTGGCCATAGCTGGTAGCGGATTGCATAATTTTCATAAAAACACCCAGATGTTGCAGGCATGCTGTCTGGAGTTTAAATACAAATCTTATTTTGCCAGCCATCAATAGTTTCAGCTCCACTAGGGCTATTGGGCCTAGCTTATTTGCGACGAAACAAACTCAGCGATACTGAATTTCGTTTAAAAAAGTAATTTAGTTTTGTGCCAAGGCGTGCATTCAATAAACTGCGCAAATCCTGTACAAATTTTGGGAACTTAAAAAATTATGGGTCAACTCAAAGCCGTAATTTTTGGCGCTATCGGTACTATTGCTGAAACTTCCGACCTCCAGCGACAGGCATTCAATGCAGCATTTGTTAACGCGGGGCTTGACTGGCATTGGGATACAAGCACCTACCGTGAATTGCTGGAAACTAATGGCGGACAAAACAGATTGCAAATCTACCGCAGCGCCAGCGCTAGCCGATCTGCAGTTTCAGACAGCACCATTGCCAAGATACACCAAGACAAAACAGACCAGTATGTCAACATGCTCAAAAAAATTCAGTTAGAACCCCGGCCCGGCGTTTTAGAGCTGATAAAAGCATGCAAGACAGCCCAAATCAAAATCGCATTTTGCACATCTACATCAATGGACAATGTAGGCGCTATCCGCGATGCAATAGAACATGTGCTGCCGTTTGATCAATTTTCAACCATCGTGACTATCGAGAAAATTGCTAAACCTAAACCTGAACCTGATGCCTATATTTATTGCCTAAATCAGCTTGGTTTATCAGCGGGCCAAGTGGTGGCTATTGAGGATACGCCAGTAAGCATTGCAGCTGCCAAAGCCGTGGGTATTGTGACTGTAGCCACGCCCGGCGCAACTACTGTGAACCAAGATTTTTATGCTGCTGATGTAAAGCTGCAAGATTTGCGCGGTGTCACTGTGGACCAATTATCAAGCCTACTAGCAACACACTTTTACCATCAGTAAAGTATGAATTTTCAACCACTTAAGCCGTTTGGCAGCGCAGCAGTCAATTGTCAAATTACAAACCTGAATGCCAGCGACATCAGTGAATTAAAAACCAACTTGGCTCACGAGGGGTTTGTTGTTTTTCAAGGTCAAACAGCCAACGATCAAGAGTTTGTCGATTTTTTAAAAAAGTTGGGGCCATTGACATTTACCGTAGGCGAATCGCCTGTTAAAGACCACCCCGATTTAAACATCGTCAGCAGTATCGGGCGAATCATTCCACCCAAAAGCGTTTTTCATACCGACACCAGCTATGTAGCCAAACCACCTGCCTATACGGCTTTGCGTGCAGTCATTGTTCCAGAACCCGATGGTGGGACGTTTTATTTTTCTAACCAATATCTTGCCTTTGAGAAGCTGCCTGCAAACGTAAAAGCACAGCTGGACACTGCACAGGTATTGCATGTAGTGTCTGGGCTAAATTTAGCAGACGATGAAGAAAGCGAATGCTGGCATCCACTTTTTAAGACCCACCCGGTATCGGGCCGCAAAGCGTTATTTTTATCCACACCAAAGCGTTGCCAAGCCATCACCGGCGTTGACGCACCCACGGCGCAGCGCATTATGCAGGCCCTGTACAGGCATTCGATCAGGCACCACCAAGTTTATGAACACCCGTGGAAAAGTGGGGACATATTGCTATGGGACAACCGCTGCACCATGCACCGCGCAGAAACTGTGCAAACTGTTGGTGACCGGCTGCTGCACCGAGGATTGGTGTTAGATTCAGTGCATTAGAAAGTAAAAAAATATGTTGACATTAATAAGTGATTTGATAACCGCTGCCAATGTCGGAATCATGCTGTTTTTCTCTATAGCAGTGGCACCCACCATTTTTATGGTGCTACCGCCTGAATGGTCTGCAGCCTATGTACGCAAGTTTTTCCCTAAGTACTTTTTGTTTTTAGGCATTACCACAGCAATTGCAGCTGCTTTGCACAGCTTGCTATTGGCACAGGTCAGTTTAGCTGCATGCGCGTTAGTTTTCTTTTTTAGCTGCTTTTGGCTTACCCCTCGCATCAACGAAGCGCGCGATAACAAGCAAGTCAAAGTTTTTAATACGCTGCACTACACCAGCGTAGGGCTAAACATAGCGCAACTCATTGTCATGATTTGGTTGTTGGTAAAAAGCGTTTTAGCAGCTTAGTTTTACCGCTTATGTGCCCTTCGTTGGCGTAACTTGCGTTTGCACTTCACATCGCATCATGCAACGTCAGCTGCAGCACAGCACTTTCATGAGATTTACTAACGAAATAGCCCCATAGTCCAAGCATTTACTACTCAGACAGCTATTAAATTAATAGTAAAAACTGTCTGTGCAAGCATGCTTACCGAATCGCCACCGGGTTGACAATCGCCTGCACACCACCTGTAATACGTGATGCGCCTAGTACGAACATGAACTCGTAGGCTTTGTCTTTTACTAGCGGGCCGGTGTTCATGTTTTCTAAAATATAGATACCGTTTTTAGCCAGCAAAATTTGGTGCACTTCAAACACACCTACGTCTTTTTCAAACGGAATCACCTCTAGCGCCCACTGGTCTGCGCCCACGGCCACCACTTCTTTAGACGCTAAATACAGCGCGCCCTCTTTGCCCAAGCCCGGCTCGCCTGCTAAAAAGCGCTTATTGTCTTTGCCCTCAAGCGCCTGCCAGCCGGTGTGAAACAGCACCACATCGCCTTTTTTAATTTCAATGCCCTGGCGTTTGGCCTGCTCGTCAATTTCTTTGCGGTTAAAGGCCACGCCCTCTTTCACCATGTCGGTGTTGTAGTAAGCCGTCATGTCTAGCACGATGCCGCGCGTGACAAACGGGGGTATCTTTTCTACGCCCAACTTTTTCAGCCCATTGGCCTGCGCAAACTCTGAGTTTTTATTGCAGTTGTAGTACACGTTGTCTATGCCAATATGGCCCAAACCGTCAATTTGTGAGCCCGTGCCCACCCAGCCCATATAAATGTCGTCGTTGTAGGTGGTTTTAGTGCCGCCTAAGCTAATGCCGCCCGCCTGGCCCGGCTGCACCACTGTCACGCTCCAAGAGCGCGGCGCATAGGCAGCAGTTTGCGAATTAGTCTCAAAACCCAGCGAATAAGTTTTGCCAGTTTTTACCAACTTAGCCGCCTCGGCAGCCAGCGCAGGCGTCAGCAAATTGGCCGCGCCAATCTCGTCTGTTGGCCCCCATTTAGACTTGCACCAATCGGCCCCTGTTGATTCGGTGTGCGCCCACGCGGTGTGCACAAAACCCGCCAACCCCAACATAACCACCAGCGACAGACGAACCATTGACTTGTGTGATGACATAGTGTCTCCTAAAAATAGTTAAAAGTGATCTAAAGTGCCTACACAGCCTACGCCTGAGTAGACAAAAATCACTGTATAGATGTGGGTGTGGCTGTGTAGTAGCCAATGAGACAGTTTGCGGGGCGGTGGTGTTACTGTTTGCAACTTGGCCTGTTTTTTGCACCTTGCTTCAAGCTAAACTTTACCGCATGTCTTACGGCCTGCATTACGCTAAGCCCCAACAAACTCATATGCACACATCACAAGAATCCCCTGACCAACCGCAAGTCATTGTATTGATTGCTGACTTAGATGCGGACCACCCACTGAGTGTGTTTATGGGAAAGCGCCTAAAACAGCACATTTCCCAATGAAAAGCGCTTGTAGTCCAAGTATTTACTGCTCAAGCAGCTATTAAATTCAGAGCATTACCAGTTTTACTATTTACCACCAACGTGATGGTAACCGCAGCTACCCACAGCATATTGCCATTGTGTTACTGTTAATTTTTTTAGCTAAAGAGCAAGTATGTACAACATCTATAAACGCATCTGCCTAGCCTTTATGGTCTTACTCACAGGCGCCATAGTCGGCTGCGGTACGCCCTATGCCACCGTGAAAAATGGTGTGGGTGACCCAGTGATGTTGCTCGGCTATGACCCCGTGGCCTATTTCACGCAGGGCAAACCCATCAAAGGCACTGCGCAGTACCAAGTCAAGCTGCCTGAGCGCAGCTATTATTTTGCCAGTGCAGAACACAAAGCCCTGTTTGAAGCCAACGCTGCCAAATACGAGCCGCAGTACGGCGGCTTCTGCTCGAGCGGTGCGGCCTACGCCTTGAAGCTCAGCTCCGACCCTAGCACTTGGAAAATAATGAATGATCGGCTCTTTATCTTTGGCGACGCGCTGGGCTATGAGGCTTGGAAGCTCGACCCCGCGTGGAACATCGGCCATGCAGATGCACTGTGGCCGCAAATCAAAGACAAAGGCTGGCGAAGCGCCTTGCTATCCGGCCAAATCAACAAAGTGCCCCACTACAAAACCGGCCAGCAAATTCAAACCGAATGGGAAAGACAAAACCCCGGTAAAACTTGGCCCAGCTACGACCCCGGCGGCTTGGTCGACAACCTCTTTCTCAAACAACCCGGCTGGCGGGCCGCAGAAGGCTATGGTCAGCCAGCGCTGGGGTATCCAGAGTAGGCAATCACAGCGCTTTTACTAGTCAAAAGTGCTTGTAGTCCCAGTATCTACTGCTCAAGCAGCTATTGTATTTATAGTAATCACTTTGTCTTGCTCGGAGTATGAACTGCACCTTTGCAGTGCATTACCTCCTTGTTTACCTTGGACGGGCGGCGGTATATATCCCACCGCTTCACGCTGCTCCACATGGTAGTTTTAAGGCACGCAAGGTGGAGTTTTGCGGTCTCATGCAGCCACCATGCAGACCTAGCGTACGCTAAAAAAATTCCGGCTTTGGATGTTTAAACCGCAATAAAACGATGAAAATACTTCGCATGTCAGGCTATTCAAATTTTTAACACGTTGCGTGGTTTTGCGCTATTTTCGGTATCTTAAAAATTTACAAACGCACGGCTATCAAAGCCTTGTTTAGTTAGAAAAACCTGTCGATCTATACCGCAGGTTTTGTGGTAAAAATTACTTTAGAAGTATTAAATCATGTGGCTAATTACATTCGAAGTTACTGCAACGAAAGATTGCAAGATTGAACCTCATCCTGAGTGGGGTCAGGTTCTCGGTGCCTATGTCAATGCCCTCATTTCATTTCCAGATTCACGTGGAGCAAAGCACCTCGCCAAAATGTACTGTGCAGAAGATGACCAACAGTGGCATTTCAAAGATTTTCTTTCTTGCCAAAAAGTCAACCTCTCAAACTTCAAGATAAAAAACGATTTCATTGAATACTTCAAGGAAGCTGAGCGAGACGGATATTCACTTGTGTTTAACATTTTTGGCAGCGGAAAAAAACATGGGGCAAAGACTGAGGCATCCACATTTACAGAAAACGCCTAGCCCTGTATTCGAGAGCCACTGCGCAAAGGCGCGCAGCCCCTCAATTTAATGTTAGGCATAAATAATGCGACCCGCGCAGCACATCAAGCTCTTACTCCAAGCCGTCGCCGTCTGGGGCGCGTTCTGGGTGTTTGGGTTGCCAGACTACTACCAGCAGTATCCGGCCACTGCGATTGGGGTCGCCTGCGTGCTGCTGTCTGTTGCGATATCGCTTGGGGCGCTGCTGGTTTTGCTGCCAGTGCGTCCTGAGAGTCGGGCCTCGCGGGCCTTCTGGATCTCCTTTTACTACACTGTGCCTCTTGCAGTCCTCGACACTTGGTATTGCGGTATTTATCTGGGGCACGGTGCCTCGTATTTGGTGAAGTACTGGTACCTCTCGGTGTTCTACATAACTCCTTGGCTCACGTTCCCGCCGACGGCGTGGCTGCTCAATCGGGCCGCACACGCGCGAGCTGAACGCCCCGCAAATACGCCTACGCGGTGATGCCTAGCCCACTCTCAAGCGGTGCGCTTTCTAAAACAACGCTCTGGCCGATAGGGCCTAGGAAACATCTGCCAAAACACTCAAAACACTACTTTTACCAATCAAATAGGTCGGTAGTCCAAGTATTTACTGCTTAACCAGCTATTAAATTTATAGTGTCCACCCATGCACCGTTTAACCCTTACCTACAGCAAACCACTGCTTCGCCAGGCAGTGCGGGGCTTTTGGTGGCGTCTGGTGGGTTGGCGCTTTATCGCCGCCATGGCCTTGGTGGGGGGCTCGCTGGCTACGCTAGTGCTGCGCGGCGACACATCATGGGTGGTAGGTGCGCTGGCCAGCGTTTTGGTGTTTGGCATTGCTGTCATCGTGGCGCTGTACGTGGTGCACTACCGCAACGCACTACACAAACTCAAGGCCATGGGCCACCCGCAAGCCACCTTCGAAGCGTCTGAGGCCCACCTGTGGGTGTCGTCAGGCGCTGGCACCGCCACGCTGCCTTGGACAGCAGTGACCGAGATTTGGCAGTTCAAGTCGTGTTGGTTACTGTTGTTTTCTAAGGCCCAATTCATCACCCTGCCGCTGGCAGACATGACACCCGAGACTGCAACATTCATCGTAGCGCGCGTGCAGGCAGTGGGTGGCAAGGTAAGTTAGCCGCTCTTAGGCGGCAGTAAGCTGCGCGCCAGCCACTACAGAGCGTGACTTTGAAGGTAGATGGTCGTCGAAAGAACTTGCGTTTTCAAATAGAAAGACCTCGTACAGTGGTTGAACATGGCGGTTCTGTCACAGCACCGCACTTGTACAGAGCTTGAATGAAGCTCAATTGGCAATAGCTCTCCACTGTAAGAACGGCTGAGGTGCACAGACCAATAGCCAAGCCGCTGCCATCTGCAGCGCGCTAGGAGACAGACATGTTCAATTCACACAGCTTGCCAATGGGTTGGTCAACGGGGTGGCCTGGGGGTTTTATTCGCCCTGTGTTGTCGATCGGCATCGCGCTTATGTGCGTGCTGTTGATACCTGGCGGGGCGGCGGCGCAAGCTTCTGCCGCCGTGCTGCTTGACAAGAGCAGGCAGCCTATTCCACCTGTGCCACCTGCGCCGCCAGCACCCACCGTGACAACCAAGCCGCATTCGCCCAGCGTGCAGAAAGCACTCGTGCAAGCCGCCGCCGAATTGAAGGCTGCACGCTTTCCTTTTGCTGCTG
>JAYTPK010000298.1:0-12786 GCA_043747295.1 Polaromonas sp.
ATTTTAGAAGTGGCCATTACATGAATCCTTGGGCATCATTGCCGCGTGGTTGCCCGCTGGAGCGGAACTCAATCGGTGCGCGGGGGCTGCTGGCGGCTTGCTTGGCTAGCGCCAGTGCCCAAAAGTGGTCGGCGTGGCCATCGGCGGTGCTCTCGGCGGTAAAGCGGACATTGCCCGTGCTGGTAACCTGCTTGGTCACAGCGCGCAGGTCAGCGCGAATCTTGGGGTCGTAGGGGATGCGCAGCTTTTTGTCTTCAAACGCCCCACGTACCGGGTAGGCCATCGCTTCCTTGCTGCGCTGGGTGAAAGTGACTGCTTCGACACGAAACTCGCCGAACTTGTCTTGTGCGTCATCAGCCCAGCCAATACCCAGGCCCGTAGCATCAATGCAAGTGCGGTCGCACTGCTCTATCCAAGGCCAGATAATCTTTTCTTGGTCGCTTTTGCGCATGTTTTGCATGCGCTCGACATGGCGGGTGTAGAGGGTATCGCCCAGCAGCTCAAAGACCCACAACACCGTTAAATCCTTTTTTCGGCCAATGTCTATGCCTGCGTACAGAGGGCCGTTGTGGCGCTGCTGCCAGTTGGTGCCGCCCGCATATTCGCAGCCACCAATTAGGCCGTATTCCAAAAATGCCACATCGTCATCAGCCGGGTTGCACATGTACTCCTGCTGAAAGCTCTCTTCATCAGCGCAGCCGCTGCGCACGAAGTCAAAGTAGGCCGCCTCGTCCATCGCTTGGCGCTCGTCATCGGCGGGCAGCATTTGCTGCAGCTTGGCAAGAAAGCCCTCATCAATTGCGTTCTGCAAAGTGACCTGATGCAGGCTGATTCCCTTGGGGTTGTTGTGTTCGCGCACTTCACGAATGAGCTGGTTAAAAAAGTTGTGGCTACCCCGGTGGGTGCTAATTAGCTCCATGCTGCCCCCCCAAGTAATCCCGGGGTACGCAATCGACCACAGCTTGCGCGGGTCGGGGTGTAAGGCGAATTCGTCCAATATGCGACCACCGCGCTTACCCGCCTGCGCATCGGGGTTGCTGCTCATGCTGTGGATGCGCTTGCCGCTGTCAAATTGCAGCACGTAGGCTGTGAGCCGGTCTTTGTCGTTGATGACGACTTCGCCCAGGTCTTTGGCAGCCAGGTTCATCAGGCCCGCCCACATTTTGCAGTCCTCAATGAATAGCCTGGCCTGCAAATCGTCGCGACTACTCACCCATTGGTCAAAGCGTGCGCCCTGGGCTGCAGTGCGCTCGCTGGCAGCGTAGGCGCTTGACCAACTCATACCTATCTGGCGTGACTTAACCATAAGCTTGAGGCGGCTTTCATCCTTGACCCACTTGGACTGGCAAGGGAGAAAAATACTGTCTTGCGACAAGATGATTTTGGCGTTGCCCTTGCGCTGCATCAGTTAATCCCCAGCGCTTCGCGTATGGCTTGCATGGTCTCGTCTGTCACGCCGCCTTTGGCGGGCATAGCGCTTAGCTTGGCGGCTTGCTCGGCCAGCAGCTTTTTACGAGTAGCTTCTTCTACCTCTCCCTGAAACTTTTTGAGGTTCACGCTTGAGCGCGTAAGCGTGGCAATGTTCTTGGCGGCGTTGCTCAGCATCCCTATGCGCTCACCTCGCTTTAGGTTTTCATCAGTAGCTTCTTGCAGGTTCAAGATGGCCTCAAATAATTCGGTTTGCACCAATGCTGTAAGCGCCTCAGAGCGTGCGTCTTTGTCATCGCCCGCTTGGGCGCTGATCATCTTGGCGGCCTCCGTACTGGCGCGGATGGCTGACAGGCGGCGCTCTAGGTTTTGACCATAACGGCCAATCGCCGATCGACTGGGCAGCGTCTTGGCTGCTGCCGCTGCAGGAAAGCGCTCTTGCAGATCGGCTATTAACTCGTCTAGCGTTTGCGCACCCGTGGCCAGCATGGCAGTGATGTAGCCTTTTACCTCCTCGGGCAAGCGTGCAATAGAGCTTTTGCGGCCCATAGCTACACCTTGGGCGGGCGCATGATGCCCGCGTCACAGGTGACTGTGTATTGCACAATATCAATGCCGTCGCGCGTCAGGTCAACGCTGATTTGGTTCAGTGGATCCACCGTGATCTTGAGTAGCTCGCGGCTCTGTAGGTAGTCGAGTTCTCGGCGTATCTCTAGCTCTGTGGCATCGGGGTATTCGCCCTGCACAACCTGCAGCAGAAAACGCGTAGTTGAATGCACCGGGCGGTTAATCTCAGCCGCCAGCAGTAGCACCCAGCGCATAAACTCGCGGCGCGCGCGCTGCGCCTGCAGGCGCATAGTGTCTTCATTCATGGTTCTTTTGGCCTCGTAATAGGATGTTTTCAAAGCGCATGCTCATAGCATCTAGCTTGGCCATGATGGTGGCCACGGCCTGCACATAGTCCTCGCGGCGCACGTAGTTCAGCGGCAAGTCCGCTTTAAGATTTAAAAACTGGCGCTCTACATCTATCCAGCGGTTAGCCTCTAGCCGCTGCGAGGTCTCGATCTGGTCAAGCCGCTTCGATTGGCTGACAAAGCGGCTGTCGATATGCACCTCCACCTGTTTTAAAAGCAGCTTACCCGCTGCAAAAACAAAGCCTAAGAAGGCGATCATCAGTAGCACCGCGTGCCACAGCTCAAGTTGTAATGTCATGGGGCTGTTTTTCGCAAATTAGAAGTGGTCACAAAGTCAATCAGGCGTTGGTGCGCCAGCCGGTTGGCGGCGCAGGTTTTAGCGTTGGCAATGTGGTTGCCCCAGGCATCGTCGAGGGTGCTGCTGGTTGCAGCAGCACAGGCGGCAGCGGTGGGGTTAGCAGCGCTGCAGGCACCGGTGGGCTGGTCTGTACCCGTAAGGGCGCTATTCCACACCCAGACAGCGCCAGCAGTAAGTACAGGCCCACTGGTAGCGCCAGCAGCCACATCATCGGCACTTGGCGAATCCGCAGCGCCAGGCGGCTGCGGCTGTAGTCTGAGTAGATCAGCAGCGCAGCGACCAGTAGGCCCAGTGCTGAGAACCAAAGGGACACGTTTTCGTAAAACATTAAACTTCTCCGTCAGATCGTTGAATTGAAGCGTCAGCGCCCGGCTGTCTTTGAGGTAGCGTTTGGAAGCTAGCTCACCCTGCCTGGCTTGTGCGTCGTAGTCTTTGCGTACCTCTGCAGCCACGCGTGCCTGGTTGGCTAGCCACTTGTGCTGGTTGTGCTTGGCGCCCTGTGTGTACCCAAAGGCCATAGCGGCCAGCATGGCCAGTAGGCCAACCAGCAGCTCGGCAGCTATGCTTTTAAGATAATTCATGGCAGCACCACTGCGCCCCACACCGCGTAGCGCGGCTGCAGCGCCACCAAAATCCGCTGTGGGTAACCCAGGTTCTCTGCGCAGTGCAGCGTGCCGCGCTGGGCCGTCCCACAGGCCGCATCAGCTTGCGCGCGGGTGGGAAATTGCTTGTGCACCCGGCTGGCCTTGGCGGCTTCGGCCTTCCAGTGGCCCAAGCCGCCGTTGTATGCGCGCAGGGCTACCCATAGGCGGTCATAGTGGCTGTAGTGCTGTGGCGTGCGGTCATAGAGCCACTTGTCATAGCCTGCCATGCTGCGCAGCGCCCACACCGGGTTGGTGGGTTGGCACTGGGATACGGGCAGCTTTTGCAAGCCGCACCACCACTGCGCCGTGGCAGGCATAAACTGGGTTAAACCGCGTGCGCCCACGGGGCTGATGGCGTTAGGGTTCCACCCGCTTTCTTGGTGCACCTGGGCGGCTATCGCCGCTATGGGTGCGTCTAGCCCCCACTGGCTGTGCGCTGCGCGCACCAGGTCAGCGCGGTAGCGGTTAGCTTGCTGGGGCGCGCCTTGGGCATTGGCTGTGGACGCGGCGCAAGTGGCCACCACGCAAGCGATGAAGACCGCGTAGATCAAGCACAGCATCAGCTTGGCAGCCAAGCGCAAGGGCTTGGCGTACACGGGCTCGTATTGCCGCAGCCGCGCATCAATACGCTCGCGATGACGGCCCTGAATCCAGCGGGTGAATGACTGTGCTGTCATGGCTTAAGCACCCAGGCCCATAGCCACCATCGCGGCGGCCATAATGATCGCGCGGCGTAGCATCAGCACTGCAGCCAAGACTGGGTCAGTTTTTACACTGTCGTTTGAGGCGAGAAAACTGTGCGGACGCGCATAGGGAAAGGTGCTTCGGTCAATCCAGTAGCCCGCCACAGCAGCCAGTGCCACCAGCGACAGCTTGTACAGGCTCACTGGCAGCTGCTGTGGTGCGATCAAATAGACCAAGATAGCCAATAGCAATGCGGCTATCAGCCAGTCAAACATGCGCCAAGTCCGTGGCGCTGCGGTGGGGGTGGTAGATGTGTTCATGCGGCAACTATGCCGCGCGCGCGCGAGGGTGAGTAACTAAAGTGTTTTAGTTTTAGTGAGCCTATAAATGGGTCTATTTTGGCTGGTAGGCATCACACGCGGTTTTGTCGGATAGTGGGTCGCCATTAAGGCCGGTTGCCCCCAGCGAAAGGTAGTATTGTGCGGCGTCAAAAGCGGATGCCTTGTCGCCGCCAAACAGTGCCAAAATTTCAGGGCATGTGATCGTGCTCAGGTTGACGGCTGGATACCTGCTGGCAGGCAAGCCCTGAGTGCCCGCCACGCTGCGTCCACACACCGCATCGCCACCAATGCAGGTGCCTGGGTTGCCACCGCCGCCACCGCAGGCGGTAAGGCTAGCGGCTAAAGTTAGCACATAAATTAATATGCGCATCATGCCGCTGCGCGCGAGGCCTTGCGGGCCTTGCCTTGTATCCACACCACCCCACCCTTGCAGTGCTTGCACTCGCGCTGGTGCACGGGCACTACGCCACCGCAATGAGGGCATGGCGCTGAGGTGATGGGGCGCAGATTGGGGCCCAGGGCGACGATGATCCAGCCGATGGGGCCTAGCACGGCAGACCAGACGATGGCGGCTACTATGCGGCCCTTCCAGATGCCGAGGGCGATGGCTACGGCCAGAGTGATTGCACCGTAGATCAGCCACACCCCCATGCTTGCATAAATCATAATGCTGCATCCTCTAAAACCGGCGCGCCATCTCGAGACAGCGCCAAAACATGCAGATGCGTTTTAGCCAGGCCTGTGGGGCTTAGCTCTCTGACCATGCCGGTGCCAAAGTGCTCGCGCATGTAGTCGAGCACTTTGACCCGCGCGTCTTTGCCCAAGGGCTTCATCAATGCGAGTAGCTTCTTTTGCCCGAGCGTCATGGGAGGCGCTGGAGGCGCGAGAGGCGCTTGCTGCGCGAGCTGCGCTGGAGGCGCAGAGTGGTGGTGGTGCACTACCGTTTGCTGGGCAATTTGCACCGTGGTGTGGTTGACAATATCGCGGCCTGCCACGTCGCCATACACCGAGTTGTTAAATTCCTGCTGTCTCAAAATTCACCTCTTGTTAATTTTGTCGCGCCCGACGATATCGCCGCGCACCTTGCCGTGGAAAACCTGGTGCGCAGCGCCCGCACTGCTGGGCACTGACGCCCCCAGCAAAGCCCCCAGCGCAGCGCGGCGCACTTCTTTGCTGGCCTGGCGAAAGTAGTCCAAGAGGGTTTGCTCTTCGGCTGTTAGCGTGGGTGGCGGCGTGAAATTTTGCTTTCCCGTAAGGATGTAAAGCACATCTGCGCCCACCTCTACCAGCGCCGTCAGGTACGCCGCATCGGGGAGCCTTTCTCCAGACTCGTAATTGCGTTGTGACCGTGCGGCTATGCCGCAGCGGTCAGCCAGCGCTTGTTGGCTTAAATCCAACAAATCTCGCTGTTCTCGCAATCTTTCTGAAAATAAAGGCACAAATATTCCTAATAAAGTGTTGACATGCGGAACAAACGTGCCGCATAATCCACACAACAACTAATAAACCTAGCAAAAACAACTTCTAAACAAGATGCCCCAAATGACCGCCGAACAAGTTAAATCAAATTTTAGAAAACACGGCCAGACCATCAGTGGCTGGGCCAGGGACAACGGCTACAAGCCCAACACCGTCATTCGCGTGCTCAACGGGTTTGACAAGTGCCACTATGGCCGCGCCCATGAAATCGCCGTCAAGCTGGGCATGAAGCCCGCAACCACCCACTAGACCGGGTAGTTGCAATGCAAAACAATTTTAACCTGCCTGAGCATGACGAAACGGGCTTTGTGTTGACAGGCGGCTTGATCGGCGATGCATGTGCAGACGCAGCAGCGGCTCAGCCAGGCCCGTCATCATGCGCTGCGCCGCAGGTGTGCTTGGTAGCGGGGTTAGAGCGTCTGAGCGCCGCCGCAACATTGCTTGAAGAAGCTGTGCTTCGACTAAGCCGGCACCGTCCAGCTCAGCTCCCAGCACCAGGTACGCCTGTGCCAGCCCCTCTATGCGGCCACTCAGCTCAATGAAATCCATTTTGTCCATGTTTAAACCTCTGATTTTTTCCATGTCGCTACTTTGCCACGGCGCAAGCGCCTTGCCTAGCAGCACAAAAACACTTTGTTTGGAAGCCGCTTTTGCGGCGTGCGCCGCATGATTCCAAATGCCCGCACCCATTGGAACCGCCTGCAGCCCAGCAGCCTGCGCCACGCGCTGGAGCTGTGCAAAGAACACGCCCGCATCAAGCGCAACCGCAGCGTAGAAGGCATTGCCGAGCTGATGGGCCTGGCTGACCACTGGAGCCTGTACAAGTATTTTCAAAGCGGGCGCATGCCGGTCAACCTGGTGCCCCCGTTTGAGGCAGCCTGCGGCATTGACTATGTAACGCGCTGGATGGCCACTACGGCAGGCAAGCTGCTGGTTGACATGCCCAGCGGCCGCAATGCCACGCCCGCAGAGCTGGTAGAGGTCAACAGCGGCTGCGCTGCAGCCCTGCTGCTACTGACTAACTTTTATGCCAGCCCGCAGACGGCCAGCGCCGAAGACACCCTGGCCGCGCTGGCCCACCACCTGGGCCAAGTGGCCTACCACCACAGCAACGTGCAGCAGCACAGCACACCTGAATTTGATTTTTCACCCACTGGAAGCTCGCCACTATGACTGCATCAACTGACAAAACCTACCTTGTGCCCGAGCCGGTGCGCAAGGTGTGCGACCTGTTTCGCCTGCTGGCGAATTACGAGGTCAACGGTTTAGCCCCCGGCGAGATAGCCAAGGGCCTGAACGTCGGCGCCCCCTGGGTCAGCGTCAACCTGCCGGGCCTGGCTGAGCTGAGCTATGTAGAGCGGGTGGGTGATACCAACCGCTGGCGGCTGGGCGTGGCGTTTTTGCGCATCGCCAACACAGTTTTTGTGGCCAACGCACAGGCACAAGAACAGCTGCTAGAGCGCATGAAGCGCATAGCCACCCCTTTGTAGCCCAGAACACTATTTATTTGATAGCTGCCTGAGCAATGAATGCTTGGACTACAGCGATTTTTTAACCTTAACTAGAGAAAATTTATGCCCCGCAAAACCACCGCAACCCCGCAATACAAAGACGCTACCGATACCGCCGTCACGTTGCAGCCATTGAACCAGCTGGCCATCATTACCAACGAACAAGAGGAGCGCGTGTTTGCGTTGGCGCAAAAGCTGGGCTACGCCGGGGCGCTCACTGTGGGCGGCGTAGAAGACGAAATCCGTTTTTACCAGCACCGTACGGTTGAGGCGATGTTGGAGTTGGGCAAGCGCCTATTGATTTTGAAAGAAGTCAGCCCGCATGGGGAGTTCGAGCAGCGCGCTGAGCTGCTGGGCTTCGCTATTTCAAGCGCCAAGACATTTATGAATGCAGCTAGAAAAGCGGCCAAATCGCCAACTATTGGCGTTTTAGCCTCCCAGGTTAAAGACCGCAAGGCGTTTTTTGAGTTGATCACCCACGACGACAGCACCATCGAAACCTTGGGTGAGCTAGATGATTTTGACCGCATGAGCGCCAGCCAGCTGCGCGAGCATGCCCGCCAGCTCACGCTAGACAAGCAGGCTGACGAAAAGCTGCTGGCCGACAAGAGCGCCAAAATCGACAAGCTGAGCCGCCACATCAAAAAAGCCACGCCCGACAGCATTTTGCTGGAACTGCAAAAAGAAGCCACGGCCCTGATGAATGATGCGCTGGGCTGCGTGCGCGGCCAGCTACGCCAGGCCTGCATTGCGCTCAAAGGCCATGCCGAGCTTTACGAGTCGGGTGATCAAACCCTGTTTATGGCGGGCCTGCTGGGCCAAGTGCAGGCCGACCTGAAGGCGCTGCGCGATGAATTTAACCTGCCCGATGTGTCCAACGCCGCCGATGCCGAGCTGGTGGCCGAGATGGCGCAGTGGAACAAGCCTAGCTAATCCACCCCACCAGGCTGCCCGCATGTCGCTTAACCCTGCCACTACCCACCGCCTGGTGCTTGTCGCCATCCAGGCGGCTGCTGCCCCCAGCGGGGGCAAGCAGGCCGTCTACACCGCCGCGTGCGACGAGCTGGGCATCAGCCCCGCTACGCTGCACCGGCATCTACAAAAGGTCACCGTGAAACCTGAGCGCAAACAACGCGCCGATGCGGGCGATGTGTGGGCTAACCGCGAGGAGTGCATTGCGCTGAGCGCTATCCTCATGACCAGCCAGCGCAAAACAGGCAAGCGCCTGCTGAGCATTACCCAGGCGGTAGATACCGCCCGTGCCAACAACGAAGTGCGCTTTGAGCGCACCGACCCCGCCACCGGCGAGCTGGTGCAGCTTAGCGACAGCGCTATTGCCCGTGCCCTGCGCCACTATGGAATGCATCCTGATCAGCTTAACCGCCCCGAGCCTGCGGTTGAGCTGAAAAGCCTGCACCCCAACCATGTGTGGCAGATCGACGCCAGCCTGTGCGTGCTGTACTACCTTAACGGCAGCACCGAGAAAGAAGCGGGCCTGCAGGTGATGGACCACAAGGTTTTTTACAAGAATAAGCCCGCCAACTTGAAGCGCATTGAGGCTGACCGTGTGTGGAGCTACGAGATTACCGACCACACCAGCGGTGCCGTTTATGTCCAGTATGTGATGGGCGCTGAGAGCGGCGAAAACCTGTCGCATTGCTTTGTATCCGCCATCCAAAAGCGTGATGGTGACGTGCTGCACGGTGTGCCTTTTATTTTAATGATGGACATGGGCAGCGCCAACACCAGCGGGCTGTTTAAGAACCTAGCGCGCCGCCTGAAGGTGAAGCTGCTGGCCCATGCCCCGGGCAATGCCCGCGCTACCGGCCAAGTAGAAAATGCCCGCAACATTATTGAGCGCAGCTTTGAGAGCAGCCTGCGCCTGCAGCCGGTGGCCAACCTGGCGGAGCTGAACGCAATGGTGCAGCGCTGGGCCACTTGGTACAACGCCAACAAGGTGCACAGCCGCCACGGTAAAACCCGCTACGACCTGTGGATGACGATACGAGAAGAGCAGCTGCGCATTGCTCCACCCGTAGAGGTGTGCCAAGAGCTGCTGACCCAGACCCCTGAGACGCGCGACGTCAGCGTACACCTGACCGTGAAGTTCAAGGGCCAAGAGTATGACGTGAGCAGCGTGCCCGGCGTGATGGTGAAAGAAAAGCTGCACATCACCACCAGCCCTTATGAGCAAAGCGCTGTGCTGGTGCTGCTGAAGGATGCTGACGGACACGAGGTGCTGCACAGCGCTGCGCTGGTGGAGCGCGATGAAGCAGGCTTCCGCACTGATGGCAACGTGATTGGCGAGGACTATGGCCGCATGGCCGACACCCCGCTAGAGACCAACCGCAAAGAAGTTGACCGCTTTGCCTATATGGCCAGCACCGACGACGAAGCTGAAGCCAAGCGCAAGGCAGGTGTAGTGCCGTTTGGTGGGCGCATAGACCCGTTCAAGGTAATAGAGCAAACGCCAGAGCGCACCTTTATGCCCAAGCGCGGTAACGATCTGGTGCCCGATGTCACCACTGCCCGCAGCGCCGCGGTAGACAAAGTGTTGACAGGCTTTGAGCTGGCCACCGCGCTGGCCGATGCAGGCCAAGAGATGAGCCGCGAGGTGAATGCCCGCGTAGCAGACCTGTACCCCGATGGTGTACCTGAGAGCGAGCTGTCTACGCTAATCGCTCGCTTGGCTGTACGCGCTGGCCTGCGCATCGTAGGGGGTGATGTATGAGCGCCCTGAGCCTTTTACTGACCCAAATGGGCTTGACCCAAAGCGACCTGGTCAAAAGCCTGCGCCTGACGCGCAGCACGGTCAGTCGCATGGTGTCTACCGGGCAATGGCCTGCGCGCGGTGGGGCCCAGGTGCGTGATGAAGTGGTGGCCTATTTGCGCATGCAAGGTGCCATGCTGGTGGCTTTGCGCACCCTGCCACCCATAACGCCAGCCCCCAATAAGTTGGCCTCAGCAGGCTTGCAACCTGCTGAGGCCGTATCCCCCGAAGCCCCGCTCTTAACCGAAACCCCAAAGGAAGAACCTATGTTACCAAAAAAAGAAAGCCTAACACCTGAAACTCGCAGCCATTTTGGATTGCCGCGTAGCCCATTTGCAGATGAGGTGCAAAGCTGCGCCGATGTGTACCAGACGCAAAATATCGCTAACGTGCGCGCCGCCTTGTTGGATGCAGCCCTGAACCACGGTTTTATCGGCGTGGTGGGTGAGAGCGGCTCGGGCAAGAGCACGCTAGCGGAAGACTTAGAGGAGCGTGTGCGTTCAGATGGCCGAGACATCATCATCATTCGGCCTTATGTATTGGGCTCAGAGACGAGCGAGAAAAAAGGCAAGCCGCTAACGAGTATTCAAATCGCTGAGGCGATCGCACAAAAGCTAGACCCGCGCCTAAAAGTGAAAAGTAGTGCGGAGGCGCGTTTTGCGCAAATGCATGCGCTGCTGAAAAATAGCCGCAACACGGGCACACGCCATCTATTGGTTATTGAGGAAGCGCACTGCCTTCACATTGAAACTTTAAAGCACCTGAAGAGGTTTTCAGAACTTAAAGATGGCATGCGTCGTACCTTGGGTGTGGCGCTGGTGGCGCAGCCAGAACTGCAACGCCTCTTGCACAGCAACAACCACGAAATACGCGAGGTGATGCAACGCTGTGAGCTGATAACTCTGCCACCTCTAGACCAAGACCTTGAAGGTTATTTGAAACATAAATTTCGTAACTTCGAGGTGAAGTTTGAGGACGTGTTTGCCAAGGATGCCATCGACGCTATAAGACAAAGGTTGATCTACATGCCGCGCGACGGAAAGCCCAAAGATGCGCAGAGCCAATGCCACCCACTAGCAGTCAACAACCTAGTGTGCCGCGCCATGAACGCCGCCACCAAGGCAGGCTGGCCCACGGTCGACGCGCAAGTCATTGCCAAGTGCTAGACGAAAAACCCAAACAACCCAAGGAGAAACACCATGCAATGCAAAGTAACGATGCAACGCCCTGACGGCAGCCGTGCGCGGCACGTGGGGCACTACCCTAACCCAGGGATGGCAATGGATGTAGTGCAGGCCATGCACCCTGACTGCAGCGTGAATTCAGCCGTAGCCACTGACAGGCCGACTGATTCGCCCAGTGGTGGCCCCTCGCGCAGCTGCGACGATCTGGGCGTATGCCAAAGCACGGTGCGCACCTGCGGCCCTAATGAAGTGTGCGCCCGTAAAAACAGCCCGTTTTACTTTGCGCCAGGCGTGATCAACGGCGGCAGCACTGACCTGCAGCTGGCGTCGAATGATTGGATTATCGACTTTTCCTGGACAGACTTTGCTGCAGGCATGGTAATCATGGCCATCATCATGGCGATCAGCGGGTGGCTGCTATGACCATATCGGGCTGCGTTCAAAAAGCCGTGCTGGCCTGCCTGCTAGACGAGGGGCAGCTCAACGTGCTGCAGCTGGCGCAGCAGACCAGCCGCAGCGAGAACATGATCTACAACTGCGTCAAAGACTTAAGCGCCCACGGCCTGACGACCTATGGCGAGCAGCAAAAGGCCAAGTGCCCGCTGACCCAGCGCCGCAGAAAGATTTGTGGCCTGAGCATGCACGGTATAGAGCGGGCGCTGGAGATCGAGCGCGCAGCGCAGGCAGGCGACCAGCCCTACGAGATGGCCTAAAGGAGCACCCTATGACCATCACCCATAGCCCCAAGCTAGACGGCCTGGCCATCATCGTGCTGCACCACCTGCAGTCGCGCCGTGGCAGGCACCAAGGCATCAGCGCGGCTGCACTGTCAGCTGTGACAGGCCTGCCTGAGCGTAAGCAACGCAGCGCCATCAGCCTGCTGCGCGAGGCGGGGCATGCGGTGGTGGGCACGCCCGAGACGGGCTACTACATGGCGCAAAACGCAGACGAGCTGCGTGAGTGCTGCGCCTTCTTGCGCAGCCGGGCCATGCACAGCCTGGTGATGGAGGCGCGCTTGCTCAAGCTGAGCCTGCCGCAGCTGCTGGGGCAGATCAGCCTAGAGATGCATATACCTACAACCTGATCTAACAACTTTTAACTGGAGAGAACATGACCGAACTAGAAAAACTGCAAAGCGCTGCCCTGCAGCTAAGCCATCATACCGACGCACTGCGGCAAGAGCTGATGCTGCTGGACGCTGAGGTGCCGGCCGCGCAGGCTGCGCACATGCTGACCATTCGCTTAATGACCCGGTGCGTTATTAAAAAGCAAGCCGAGCTGGCCGAGGGCATCAAGGCCCACCCCGAGCTGTTTGACAAACCGCGCACGCTGATTGTGGAGGGCATCAAGTTTGGCCTACGCAAGCAGCCGGGCAAGATGTGCTGGGGAGATGACGAGAAGCTGTTCAAGCGCCTTAACGACATGTTTGCTGCCGGCCACATAAACCCGGTGCAATATGAGGGTGTGGTGGAG
>JAYTPK010000299.1:0-26120 GCA_043747295.1 Polaromonas sp.
GTGCGCTGCCAAAGCGCTGGGCGTAGCACTGCACTTGCACCCACAGGCAGAAGCACTTATCCGAGAGCGCATGCAAGACACTGCGCGTGACCAAGGCACGGAGTATTTGCCCGATCACCCCGACAACATACACCGACTGAATATGGGAATGATTCCCGTCGATGCGCAGATTATTCCTAATCCGTATAACAAAATTCCGGGGTTTTACGTCTTAAACGAGTTGCAATTTTCCGCCGGGCAGCCCCAAGGAAAATTAGCCCCCTCGGGGGGCAGCGCACCTCGCGCAGCGGGGGAGCGTGGGGGCGTTTTTTTCGTTCCAGGTTTTCCAGTGATGGCTTGGCCCATGGTGGAGTGGGTGCTGGACACGCTGTACCCCCATCTTCACCAGCAAGCCGCTTACCAAGAAAAGTCGGTGATCGTGTTCGGTGCAATGGAAGCCGCTCTGACTCCACTGATGGAGCGCCTAGAGGCCGCCTATACGGGCATTAAAGTGTTTAGCCTGCCCAGTGTGGACCACCCGCAATATGGACGGCATATTGAGTTGGGTGTAAAAGGCGCACCTGACGACGTGGCATTGGCCTATCCGGTCATGTTACAAGGATTGCACGATTTTGGTGCAAAACTTGGGACTGAGTTGGTGCGTTAATTTTTTGACTTTAATGCACCAATAAAGGGCATAACGCGGCGATGCAGGCAGCGTTTTGGGAGCCGGGCTGCGACACATGCAAGCTACAGACAGAGTGAGCATACACAGATGGAATCAGGGTAGTCAACGATTAAAGACAGCAATTGCTATATATTTAATAGCTGTCCGAGCAATAAATACTTGGACTACAAGCATATTTGATTGGTAAATAGGCCTTCAATGCAGCACAGCAGCACCATTTGCTTTCAACCCATGGCGCAATTGCCCCGAAAATCGCGCACAATCTAAGGTTTTGGTCTGAGCGAAATCAATGTGGGTAAATGGCACAAAAAGTGCATGCACCACTGACGAGCTTGAACTCAAAAGAACAGCTTTTTTCAACCACCCACCCATCCTTAGGAGCATTTGATGGCCAAGACCGTCGCAGACGTAATGAAAATGGTGAAGGACAACGAAGTCAAGTTCGTTGACTTCCGATTCACCGACACCCGTGGCAAAGAGCAGCACGTTTCCGTGCCCGTGTCCCACTTTGATGAAGGCAAGTTCTCTGACGGCCACGCTTTCGACGGTTCGTCCATCGCTGGCTGGAAAGGTATTGAAGCGTCTGACATGTTGCTCATGCCTGACCCCAACACCGCCAACATCGACCCGTTTTTTGAAGAAACCACCATCATTTTGAGCTGCGACGTGGTCGAGCCAGGTGATGGCAAAGCCTATGACCGTGACCCTCGCTCGATTGCCAAGCGCGCTGAGGCCTACCTCAAAGCCTCCGGCATGGGCGACACCGCCTACTTTGGCCCAGAGCCAGAATTCTTCATCTTCGACGACGTGCGTTGGGGTGCAGACATGAGCGGATCGTTTGTCAAAATTGACGAACAAGAAGCCCCATGGAACAGCAGCAAAAAAATGGAAGGCGGCAACAAAGGCCACCGTCCTACTGTCAAAGGCGGCTACTTCCCAGTGCCTCCAGTGGACAGCACACAAGACATGCGCGCTGAAATGTCGCTCATTCTCGAATCATTGGGCATCCCAGTTGAAGTGTTCCACCACGAAGTGGCTGGCGCTGGCCAAAACGAAATCGGCACCCGCTTTAGCACCTTGGTGCAGCGCGCTGATTGGACCATGTTGATGAAATACGTGATTCAAAACGTAGCACACGCCTATGGCAAAACCGCAACGTTTATGCCCAAGCCTATCGTTGGCGACAACGGCTCTGGCATGCACGTGCACCAGTCCATTTGGAAAGACGGCAAAAACCTGTTCGCTGGTAACGGCTACGCAGGCTTGTCAGACTTTGCGCTGTACTACATTGGCGGCATTATCAAGCACGCCCGCGCACTGAATGCCATCACCAACCCCGGCACTAACAGCTACAAGCGTTTGGTTCCAGGCTTTGAGGCACCGGTCAAGTTGGCTTACTCAGCGCGTAACCGCTCTGCATCAATCCGCATTCCTTATGTCGCCAGCGACAAAGGCCGCCGTATCGAAGCGCGCTTCCCAGACCCATTGATGAACCCGTACCTGGGCTTTGCAGCCTTGATGATGGCTGGTTTGGACGGCGTGGAAAACAAAATCCACCCAGGTGAGGCGGCTACTAAAGACTTGTACCATCTGCCGCCAGAAGAAGATGCAAAAGTGCCAACCGTATGCCACAGCTTGGACCAAGCTTTGGAATACTTGGACAAGGGCCGCGGCTTCTTGACCAAAGGCGGCGTGTTCACCGACAGCATGATCGACGCCTACATCGAACTCAAAATGCAGGAAGTCACGCGTTTCCGCATGACCACGCACCCGATTGAGTTTGACATGTACTACTCACTGTAAACACAGTAAGACTGTAATTGAATACAGTTTGTAGTTTAAAAAGGACGGCCTAGGCCGTCCTTTTCTGTTTTGTGACAACAAGTTATTTGATGTTTCTAAGAATTTACGTCATACTTCCTAACTGGCCTTGGTAAACTTTAAGGCTTGAGATTTGGAGTTTGGTATGACTGATTTAATGCCCCTGTTTAAAGTGTCTGTAAAAAGCTTGCCCCAAGCTGCTATGTTGATAGCATTGCCTTTTTTGTTGATGGCGACCACTGCGGCTAGTGCGCAAAGTAAAGCTGCCTACCGTTGCCCGTCGGTCAACGGCGTAACGCACTTTACGGACAATAAAGTTGAAGCTGACCGCTTGGGTTGCTCTGTGTTGACCGGCGGCAATGTGACGGTTATTGAAGGCACGAAAGTACAAGCCGGTACCGGTGCGGCACCTGCAGCTGGGCCATTGCGCGTTGCTACGGCTCCACAAGCGGGCAGCCGCATTGATGGGTCAGAGCAGCGCAGCCGCGACTCTGATTCGCGCGGCATCCTGGAGTCGGAATTGAAGAAGGCGGAAACCAAACAAGCTGAGCTACTCAAAGAGTACAACAACGGCGAGCCAGGCAAAATTGGCGGTGAAGCGCAGAACAATCAAAAATACATCGATCGCGTAGCAGAAATGAAGGCCAGCATCGCCCGTAACGACAGCGACATTGCCAGCATCAAACGTGAGCTTGGTCGCAACGCACCTCGTAGTTCACAGTAAGTGCACTACGCAGCAAGTGCAGATTACAGTCAGCCCTACCAATAATCGCTTTGTTAAACGATAAACGATAAACGATAAACGATACACGGTTTGCTGGCCTAGCAGTTGCTAAGATACTGGCTTGACACCGCCCAAGCCACTTTCCCCCCGTTACTTTGCTTTTGATGCCTTAGCTACTTTAGTGGCAGTGGTTGATTTAGAGTCGCGCGTTTTGTTTGCCAATGCTGCTTTAGAAGACGCAATAGGTGCGTCGCGTCGCATCATTGAAGGCAGCTGGCTCAAAGAACATTTTTTAGAACCTCAAGCCCTAGAAGCTGCCCTCGACGGGGTGGCCAGCAATGCATTCGCCACCTTGCGTTACGACGCGCTACTGAAAAAACCAGGCACTGATGCGCTGCCAGTGCACGTCATCATTGCCCAAACCGAACGTCTTGGCGAGGTGATCGTGGAGATGCTGCCCCTGCAGCAGCAGACCAAGCTAGACCGCGAGGAGCGCTTTGTCGACCAAGCCCAGGCCAATAAAGAGCTGATTCGTAACCTCGCGCATGAGATCAAGAACCCGCTGGGAGGTATTCGCGGCGCAGCGCAGCTGCTGCAGCTGGAACTGCCCAACAAAGAGCTTGCGGAGTACACCCAGGTCATCATCCACGAGGCTGACCGCCTGCAAACCTTGGTAGACCGCCTGTTAGCCCCGCACCGCAAGCCGCATGTGGTGGACGATGTGAACATCCACGAAGTGTGTGAGCGCGTAAGGTCGCTGATTGTGGCCGAATTTCAGGCAGGGCCTAAGGGCATAGCGCGCAGTGGCCTGCGTGTGGTGCGCGACTACGACACCTCGATCCCGGATTTTCGGGGTGACAAAGAGCAGCTGATCCAAGTGGTGCTCAACATCGCCCACAACGCCGCGCAGGTGCTGGGCGAGCGCATGACCGCTGGTGATGCGATGATCACCTTTAAAACTCGCATCGCTCGCCAAGTCACATTAGGTAAGCGTCGCTATAGATTGGCACTGGAATTGCATATCATTGACAACGGGCCCGGCATACCGGATGAGATCAAAGACCGAATTTTCTACCCCTTAGTCTCTGGCAGAGAGGGCGGCTCTGGCTTGGGGCTCACATTGGCGCAAACCTTTGTGCAGCAACATGACGGATTGATTGAATGCGAAAGCCAGCCTGGACGCACTGAGTTTAAAATTTTGATTCCATTGCCGTAAACCGCAGGCCACAAGTTTGCAGTTTGCACCACGGTCCGGCAAGCCTTAGGGATAACTAAAGAGGTCAACACCCATGAAACCCATTTGGATCGTAGATGACGACCAGTCGATACGCTTTGTCTTAGAAAAAGCTCTGCTACGCGAAGACCTGCCCACCCGCAGCTTTACCAACCCACGCGACCTGTTGACCGCCTTGGGCAACACCAGCGAGCAGGATGCCGATAATTTGCCACCACAAGTTTTAGTTAGTGACATTCGCATGCCCGGCGGCTCGGGGCTTGACCTTTTAACCAAGGTCAAAGAAAAGCACCCCGGCCTGCCCATCATCATCATGACCGCGTTCAGCGACCTGGACAGCGCCGTGAACGCTTTTCAGCGCGGTGCTTTTGAATATCTGCCCAAACCGTTTGACATTGCCAAAGCTGTCGAGCTGATACGCCGCGCTGTAGAAGAAAGCCAGCGCGAAGACGTAGCCGTTGAGGCCATCAGCGCAGCACCAGAAATGCTGGGCCAAGCGCCCGCCATGCAAGATGTGTTTCGCGCTATCGGGCGCTTATCGCAAAGCAACGTGACGGTGATGATCACGGGCGAGTCAGGTAGCGGCAAAGAATTAGTCGCCAAAGCGCTGCACAAGCATTCGTCGCGCTCTAACGGGCCGTTTGTGGCTATCAATACTGCAGCCATTCCCAAAGATTTGCTGGAGAGCGAACTATTTGGCCATGAGCGCGGCGCATTTACCGGTGCGCAAACCATGCGCCGTGGGCGCTTTGAACAAGCCGATGCGGGAACGCTGTTTTTAGACGAAATTGGCGACATGCCGTTTGACCTGCAAACCCGTTTGCTGCGCGTTTTGAGTGATGGCAGCTTTTATCGCGTGGGTGGCCACACGGCTGTGAAAGCCAGCGTGCGCGTGATTGCGGCTACGCACCAAGATTTAGAGAAAAAGGTGCAAGACGGCAGCTTCAGGGAAGACTTGTTCCACCGACTTAACGTCATTCGCCTGCGCTTGCCTGCGCTGCGTGAGCGGCGCGAGGATATTGCCGCGTTGACCAAGCACTTTTTGCAGCAGTCGGCTAAACAGCTGGGCGGTGAGGCCAAGCGCATATCGCCCTCAGCCTTAGCTCGCTTATCTCAATTTGCCTTCCCTGGTAACGTGCGCCAGCTAGAAAACGTGTGCCACTGGCTCACCGTTATGGCCCCGTCACAAGTGATTGACGTAAAGGATTTACCCCCCGAGGTGCTAGACAGCCCGCAGTCAGCCCCATCGCTTGGCGCTAGCCACAACACAGGTCGCCCTGTGCAAGAGCCCGCAGCCAGCCCGGTGGCAGCTGCTGCTTTAGTGGGTGGTCAACTTGGTACCTCCGATGCAGACATGAACGCCCAAGCAGACCATGCTTTCAACGTTAAGCGTGCGCCGGCTGCTGACATGGATCATGCCGCAAGCAGTGCCGTGCACACCAGTGCAGCAGAGGTTCAGGCTGCTGCTTTTAGTTGGGAGTCTGCATTAAACGCCGAAGCATTAGCCCTTTTGTCGCATGACAAGGGTGATGTATGGGACTTGTTACTGCAGCGTTTTGAACGCCAGCTCATCACGGCCGCCCTGTCCACCACCCGAGGCCGCCGCATTGAAGCGGCTGTCAAACTAGGCATTGGCCGCAATACGATTACGCGTAAGATTGCAGAACTGGGGATGGAGTAGTTGCTATTAAATTCGTAGCTGCCAGAGCAATGAATACTTGGACTATAAGCTGATTTATTGCGTAAACTGCAACGCAGCCAGCTTGGCATACACACCACCTTGCTGTACCAATGCATCGTGCTTACCGACTTCCACAATGCGCCCATGCTCCATCACCACAATGCGGTCGGCTTGCTGCACGGTGGCCAAGCGGTGGGCTATGACCAGTGTAGTGCGACCTTGCATAGCGCGCTCTAATGCAGCTTGCACCATGTGCTCGCTTTGTGCATCTAGCGCGCTGGTGGCCTCGTCTAGCAGCAAGATAGGGGCGTTTTTTAGTATCGCGCGGGCTATGGCTATGCGCTGGCGCTGCCCGCCTGATAAGCGCACACCGCGTTCACCTAAGAAGGTGTTGTAGCCCTCGGGCAGCTTGCTTAAAAACTCATCTGCAAAGGCATCTTTAGCGGCAGCTAGTACCTCAGCGTCAGTGGCTGTCGGCCTGCCATAGCGAATGTTTTCCATCGCGTTGGCCGAGAAAATGACTGCGTCTTGCGGCACTACAGCAATCGCATCGCGCAGTGCGGTTAATGATAAATCTGCCAGCGGGGTGCCGTAAAGTTCAAGTGCACCGCTTTGCGAATCATAAAAGCGCTGTAGCAGCTGAAACACGGTGGTTTTACCAGCGCCGCTCTCGCCCACTAGCGCCACCGTCTCACCCGAGGCTACGCGCAGGCTGATGTCGATGAGCGCAGGCTGCGTGGGGCGGGATGGATAGTGAAAGTTAATTGCTCTTAATTCAATAGCTGCCTGAGCAGTGGATACTTGGACTACGGGGCTATTTAGCTTGGAAATGATGCGTGACGGGGCGTGTAGCAGTTCCATCAGCCGTTCGGTAGCACCGGCAGCGCGCAGCAGGTCGCCATACACCTCGCCCAGCACGGCAAAGGCACTGGCCAAGATGATGACGTACACCACAGTCTGCCCCAAATGCCCTGCCGTAATCTTGCCCTGCATCACCGCCTGTGTGCCTTGGTACAGGCCCCACAGCAGCGCGGCACTGGTGGCAATGATGATAAAAGCCACCAAGCTAGAGCGCGTTTTGTTACGCCTGATGGCGGTTAAAAAAGCGTTTTGCGTCGACGCATCAAAGCGCGCCGACTCACGCGCCTCTGCTGTGTAGCTCTGCACTACGGGTATCGCGTTGAGCACCTCAGCCGCTATGGCGCTGCTGTCGGCCATGCGGTCTTGGCTGGCACGCGAGAGCTTGCGCACGCGGCGGCCAAACCAAATGGACGGCAGCACAATCAGCACCAAAATGCCCAACACCTGTGTCATGACATACGGGTTGGTCCACACCAGCATGGCCAGCGCGCCAATGCCCATCACCCCGTTGCGCAGCCCCATGGAGAGCGACGAGCCCACTACCGACTGCACCAGCGTGGTGTCAGCCGTGAGGCGCGACAGCACTTCACCCGTCTGCGTAGTCTCAAAAAACTCTGGCGACTGGTGCAGCACATGGCCATACACAGCGTTGCGCAGGTCAGCTGTTACCCGCTCGCCCAGCCAGCTGACCATGTAAAACCGCGCTGCGCTAAACAAACCCAGCGCAGTGGCCACACCAAACAGCTCAAAAAAGTGCCCCCGCAGCGCCAGCAGGGCAGAGCCCTTGTCAGCATCGCTAGCACCCGAGGTCAACCCACCATCAATCAGCCCGCGCAAGGCTACCGGAAAAATCAACGTAGCCACCGCCGCCAACACCAAAAACAACCCCGCCAAGGCAATCCGCCCACGGTAGGGTTTTAAAAACGGCAGCAACCCTGTGAGTGAACGCGGCTGGCCTTTGGGTTTATCGTTGGTGCTCTTTGCCATTACGCAGCCGCCTTTAACGTGTTAGTTCTTACGTCTTCTTCCAATGCCTCAAATTGCTTCAATACCAAAGCCCAACCTTTTGCAATGCGAGCCTCAATGATGTGTGGCGGCGGCAGGTGTTTTGGGACTAGGGTGGATGTATTCATTCAATTTCCAATAAAGCAATAGCTTGTAGCCGTTGCAGTACAGTCGCTGCGCGAATCGGGCGCAAGACGATACCGGGCAGGGCGTTTTCAATCTCTGGGTGTGCCACTAGCGCACGTATGTTACCCACAATATGTGCCTTCACATCCACGCTGGCTTGGGCTATTTCATGTAGCAGTTCGGCACGCCCATCTACCACGGTAATGATGTCTTCTAAGTCGTGGCTGGCATACACGTCATTGCATCCCCGGTCTTTAAAAGCCTCAAACTTGGTAGCCAAAAAATACGGCGCTGACAAATGTCGTAGCACCAAACCTGACTCCGGCGCAGATAGTACTGCGTTAGCAAAACCGGCGCGGTACCAACGGTTTGCAAAGCCCAGCACTTTCTCATCCAAAGGCATCAAGTCTAGCTGCATGCCACGCCATAGCCAGCGAAATGGCGGTGTGTCGTCTTCCATGGTTTGCACAAACCCCAGCTTGCTCAGCTGTGGCCTCAGCCCATGGTAAGCGGGCAGCGACACAATCTCAATAATTGCATCCACGTCTTCGGTAGACCGCACATCAATCACCGCCATATTGGTCACCAGCAAACCCGTAGCGCAGCCGCCCACAAACACCACCCGCTCACGCAACTCGCCCATGGCATGCGCCATAGCCAGCAACAAACCCAAGTTCGGGTTAGCCATGCATTACTACCTTAGCCAGTGCTGGCGCTGCATCGCCCAACATCAGGGCCGGTAATTTGTCGATTGCCATCTTGCGCTCTCGCGCACGCCCTACGCGCAGTGCATCTAGTAGGGCCAGAGCGGCATACAACTGCGCATCAGCCAGCGCAGCCACTGGCACGCAGGGGTGCAAAGGCACCACCCCCGCGCCTTTGTGCGAGCCCTCTGCATAAGGCCACACCCAGTCGTCAGAGCCGGGCGCAAACACCCCGCTAAACACTGGCGCGCTGTGGCTGGTGGGCACGCCCACCGTCAAGCTGGTTTTTTCAGCTGGAAAGGCGTATTTGGCCCCATGCAACACAAACTCTAACAAGTTTTGCCGATGCACCTGTATATTGCCCAGCTTAGAGTTTTTAGCCAGCGCGTCGTTGGCGGTGTCTACCAGTAACTGCGCTTGCACCGCGCGTTGCACTGCGGTGTGTGCCTCAGATGCGTTTAAACCCAAAGATGCCGCCAAGACTGCGTACGACGCAGGCGTGCCGCTCACCGCTAGCTTCAGCGCGACGATCAGGTCTTGTGGTTTGAGTGAAATGTTCATTATTCAATAATCATGAATAATGAATAATATCGTTAAACCATCACATTGTCAAGTCAGTATCTAAGCCCTGCCCACTTGTCGAATCACAAACATCATACAAACTCCAGTGCATGCAATGCCAGTGGGTAGTCCACAGCGACGCAACCCGCAGCACTTAACGGCTGGTCTATGCTTTTGTGGGCCAGATGCTCGGGTGCGCAGGTGGGCATCAGCGGTATGTTGCTACAAAAAATGTAGCTGCTTGAGCAGTAAATACTTGGACTGCAAGCTGATTTGACTAGTATTTAGTGCGTATTCAATGCGTGTTAGTGCAAATTCTTCATGCTGCCAGGTTTGATGCTGCGGTATTGGCCGTCTTCGCTGATGTCTGTCGGGTCATCAGCATCATCACCCGCATGCGCAGCACTGCCGATTTTAAAAAAGCCTACACCTGCGCTGCCGATGCCTACCTCGTCTTCGGTGGCTTCGCGGATGGCGTTGACTTTCAGGTGCAGGCGGATGGCGATACCTGCTAGCGGGTGGTTGGCGTCTAGCACCACATGCTCGGGGTAGACCTCGGTAACGGTGTATAGCAGGTCTTGCGGTGCGTCGGGGTTGCAGCCGGGGGGCAGGCCTTCGAAGCTTTGGCCTTCTTCAATCTGCTTAGGAAACAGCTTGCGCGGCTCTAGAAAAATGAGTTTGTCGATAAAGTCGCCAAAAGCGTCTTCGGGCTCCAGGTGCAGCTTGAGTATGTCACCAACTTTATGGCCTTGCAGGGCAGCGTCGATTTTGGGCAGCAGGTCGTTGCCGCCTACATAAAACTCTACGGGGTCGTCCAATACGTCTAGCTCTTCGCCCAGGGTGTCGGTCAGCGTCCAGGTGAGGGCCGCAACGCATTGTGGGGTGATGTGGGGCAGTGGAGTGGGTTTTGCATCATTCATAGGGCAGAATTGTCCCATGAATGTACAAACCCCTATCGCGCTGCTTGGCGGCATATCGCCCGAGCTGTTTATGGCCAAATTTTGGCAAAAAAAACCTTTGATCATCCGCGCTGCTGTGCCGGGCCTGCAGCCCCTGGTGGGGCGTGATGATTTGTTTGCCATGGCGGCCAATGATGCTGTGGAGTCGCGCCTGATTGAACGCAAAAATGGGCAATGGGCTTTTAAGCACGGGCCGTTTAACCAGACTGCTGCACAAGCCGATGGTGGCAAAACCAGCAAAACCCCATCACTTAAAAAGCCCGACTGGACGCTGCTAGTGCAGGGCGTTGATATGCACCACGACGGTGTGCACCAGTTGCTGCAACAGTTTCGTTTTGTGCCCGACGCGCGGCTGGACGACCTGATGATTTCGTATGCTACTGCCGGCGGTGGCGTAGGCCCGCACTTTGACAGCTACGACGTGTTTTTGCTGCAAGCCAGTGGCCGCCGCCGCTGGCGCATTGGTGCGCAAAAAGATTTGAGCCTGCGCGATGATGTGCCGCTGAAAATTTTGGCCAACTTCACACCCACGCAGCACTTTGATTTAAACCCAGGCGACATGCTGTACCTGCCCCCGCGCTACGCGCACGACGGCGTGGCGCTAGACAACGACTGTCAAACCTATTCCATAGGCTTTCGCGCCCCCAGCACCGAGGAGCTAGCCCGCGAGCTAATGCATCGCGTAGCCGACGAAATTGAAAACGACAGCCTGTACACCGACCGCACGCAGGCCGCCACCGCCCAGCCCGGTGCTATACCCGCTGACTTGCAAAACTTTGCGCAGCAGGCAGTTGCCAAAGCGTTGCAAGACGGCACGCTAATGCAGCAAATACTGGGTGAATACCTGACTGAGCCTAAGCAAAATGTGTGGTTTGATGCCGCGCCAGCCGCAGATATAAAGCCCGCAAAAAATAGTGCCACTAAAAAAGCAAACAACTTGGTCGCCCGTGCAACACATGG
This sequence comes from Polaromonas sp., assembly GCA_043747295.1. Lineage (GTDB taxonomy): Bacteria > Pseudomonadota > Gammaproteobacteria > Burkholderiales > Burkholderiaceae_C > JAAFIP01. The sequence goes on from JAYTPK010000299.1 coordinate 11,304, forward strand.
CGTGCGCCTAGACCGCCGCAGCCGCATGATGTATGACGCCAAGCATGTGTACCTCAATGGCGATAGCTGGAAGGTAGCCGGTAAAGACGCCAAGCTGCTGCGCAAGCTGGCCGATGACCGCAGCCTGCCTGCTACAGATGTGGTAGCTGCCTCAGCAGAGCTGCAAAGCGCTTTGACGCAATTTAAAGAGCAAGGATGGTTGCACCATGACGGATAAAACACCACCCACAGCAAGTGCGTTGCTAGAAGGCGCTTTCAATGGCCGCAATGACTTTGCTCAGTTGATACGCGACGCGTTGGCCACTGCTGCGCGCGAGGGCTGGCGCGAGCTGCTGTTGGTGGACGCTAGCTTTGAAGACTGGCCGCTGGGCGAGCGCACGGTCATTGAGTCGCTCCAATCGTGGAGCAAAACAGGCCGTAAATTTACGATAGTGGCAAAGCGCTTTGACACGTTGATGGCTAAGCACCACCGCTTTGTCACCTGGCGCGGCCGGTGGAGCCATATTGTCGAAGCGCGCGCTGTGCCCAGCGCCGATGCCACTGATTTTCCATCGGCCATTTATTCGCCCAATTGGGTTATGCGCAGGTTAGATTTGGTGCGCAGCAAAGGCGTGGCCAGCAGTGACGCAGCGCGCCGTGTGATGCTGCGCGAGGAGTTAAATGAATGGCTAGGCAAGAGTAGCCCAGCTTTTGCGGCTACAACACTGGGTTTATAGCGTTTTACTAGTCAAATGTGCTGGTAGTCCAAGCATTTATTAGGTTTGTAGCTATTAAATTAATAGTAACGACTAATAAAAACAATCTGGACACAAGCCCCGATACCGCGTATTACCGCCAATTAAAACCTGTTCACCTTCGCGGATGCGCTCACCGTCGTCAGAAAACCTGGCGTTCATACTGGCCTTTTTGCCGCATACGCAAATCGTTTTCATCTCCTCAATATCGTCGGCTAGCACCAGCAGCGTAGCGGCACCTGCAAACGCTTTGCCTTGAAAATCGCTGCGCAGGCCATAGCACATTACCGGGGTGTCAAAAGCATGGGCCCAGCGGTGCAGTTCTTCTACTTGCGCTGTAGTTAAAAACTGCGCTTCGTCGATTAGCACGCAGGCTAATTTGGAAATCCATTTGTCTTGCTGCGCATGCGCAATACGCTCGGCCATGCTGTGGCTGGCGTTAAAAGTGATCGCCACGCGCGATAAGCCCAGCCGCGATGCAACCTGGCCTGTGCCATCACGGTTGTCTAGCTCAGCCGTCAGCAGCACCACGGCCATGCCGCGCTCTTCGTAGTTGTAGGCGGCTTGCAGCAGCGAGGTGGATTTGCCGGCGTTCATCGCGGCGTAGCGAAAATACAGTTTAGCCATGGTGATAAGGTCTTATAAGTATCAAGCTTACCCCACATAATGTAGCCTTAGCTTTAGGAGTTTGCCCCATGGCCATTTTCAGTCAAGACGCGCTCAACCCCGGTGTGAGAAAACGTGAAGTATTTGGCTGGGCCATGTATGACTTTGCTAACTCTGGCTACACCACCGTGGTCATCACTGCGGTGTTTGCGGCATATTTTGTGGGTGGTATTGCCAAGGGCGCTGAATGGGCCACTTTTGCGTGGACTCTGGCACTCAGCATCTCCTACGCTATCGTGATGTTCACCATGCCCAGCTTGGGTGCGATAGCCGACATGCGGGCGGCCAAGAAGAAGCTGCTGATGCTGTTTACCGCGGGCTGCGTGCTGTCCACAGCGGCCCTGGCCTTTGCTGGGCCGGGCAGCGTAGCGCTGGCGTTTGTGTTGATAGTGATTTCTAACACTTTCTACAGCTACGGCGAATCGCTTACGGCTTCATTTTTACCCGAGCTGGCCACGCCCAGTGGCATGGGCAAGGTCAGCGGTTGGGGCTGGAGTTTTGGTTATTTTGGCGGCATGCTGGCGCTGGGCATTTGCCTGGGCTACGTGATTTGGGCAGGCGGGCAGGGCATTAAAGCGGACAGCTTTGTGCCAGTGACGATGCTGATCACGGCGTTTATTTATGGAGCCTCTGCTTGCGTTACGTTTAAGCTGCTCAAAGAGCGCGCTGTGCCTAACCCCGCCGCATTGCAGCAAAGTGGATTTAAAGCCTCTTTAATGCAGCTTCACACGACGTATAAGCAAGCAGAGCGTTACCAAGATTTCAAATGGCTGCTAGTGTGCGCCGTGTTTTACCAAGGCGGCGTGGCAGTGGCCATCACCCTGGCGGCTATTTACGCTGAGCAGGTGATTGGCTTTAAACAGCAAGAGACAATGGTGCTGATTTTTGTGCTTAATTTAGCGGCCGCTGTGGGTGCCTTTGGCTGCGGTTATCTGCAAGACCGCATGGGGCACAAGCTGGCGCTGGGGCTAACCTTGGTAGGCTGGGCCGTGACCTGTGTTGTGGCTGCTTTAACCACCACCAAAGGCGGGTTTTGGTACGCCGCAGCACTGGCTGGCCTGTGCATGGGCAGCAGCCAATCCGCAGGGCGCGCTATGGCGGGCATGCTAGCCCCGCGTGCGCAAACGGGTGAGTTTTTTGGTTTATGGACTTTTGCCACGCGGCTGGCCAGCATCATCGGCCCGCTGACCTACGGCGTTATTACTTGGGCCACAGGCGGTAATCAGCGCATTGCCATTGCCTCTACCGCCGTGTTGTTTGTGGTGGGGTTGGCGATTTTGATGAAGGTCAACATGCAGCGCGGCCGCGCCGCAGCAGAGGCTGCCGTCTAGTTGACTTTAGGGCGTAGCCAGCACAGACACGGGGCCGTAATAGGCCTTGCACTGGCTGCGGGTGTTGTCGGTGTCGGTCATGATCGCTAAGCCTACCAGCGCGCCTGGGGCTTCGCCAAATGCGCGTTGAAAGTCCGCTTTGATGTCACGCTCGTAGTCCATCCACTGGTTTAGGTTTTTGCTGCCAGATTCGACGACAATTTTGCGAATACGGTCAGTGCGCGGGTTGTGTATGACCGTACCGGGCGCGCTTTGGTTGCTCCACACATACATCAAGGTAGCGTAGGGCAGCTCTTCGCCGGTGACGGCTTGCGACAGATCAGACAGCATGGCGTTTTTGGCAGACCACTTTGACCGATCACCTTCAAAGGCTAAAACTAAGCGTACTGGTGAATCGTCTGTTTCGCGCAGCGTCAGGTTAGCGCTGTCAATCAGCTGCGGCACCTTCCACGAAAACTTCACCTGCTGCAGATCTTTGGCATTCACGCGAATCTTTTTGCGCAGCATGCTGGCTGACGAGTCAGCCACTGCCAGCATGGCATCGCGTCCGTCCATGCGTACTTTGCTGTAACGGGTGCGTTTTTTGCCCGGCAGGTGGTAGGTTTGCCACTGAGTGTCTTGTGACCACTGCAGTTGTTCGGCGTTGGCTTGTGGGGCTGGGCTATCGGCTGCGGGCGATGAGGGCGATGCGCTGTTTTGGTGTGCGCAACCCACGAGCGCCAAGGCTAGCAAGGGGTATAAAAAGGCAGCCAGCTTCATGGGGATCAATTAGCGAGTACAAAAATGTGAGTGATGTCACTAATTGTAGATGAGGGTGTGTAATTTTTACCTCAGATTTACCCTATTGCTATATATTTTGTAGCTGCTTGAGCAATAAATACTTGGACTACAAGCACTTTTCATTGGTAAAAACACAAAATATGACGCTAAGTACCAATCACCCCGCCATCCACTTTGCGAATAACCACCGTAGCCGAACGGGGCATGCCGCCGGGTTGGAAGTCGGGCCAATTGGAGAATTTGGAGGGCTCTTTTGGGTCGCTGCGGTCACTGGGTGTCTCGCCAGGGTGCTGAATGTTGATGAACATGGTGCGCATGTCTTGGCTCCAGGTCACACCTGTTATCTCGCAATGGGTGGGGCCAGTTAAAAAGCGGCGCATCTCACCTGTTTTAGGGTCGCAGGCCAGCATTTGGTTGTTGCCCATGTTGGCTAGCTCGCCTTTGTACATTTGGCTGGCATGCATATCGGTTTGTACCCACAGTGTGCCGTTAGGGTCAAAGGCCAAGCCGTCGGCGCAGGCAAAAATGTCGCCTTTGATATTGCCTTTAGCCTCAACGCGTGCGTTGGCCGGGTCTCCAGCTAACACCAAGTGGTTCCACTGCAGGGTGGTGGCGCTAAAGTCGCCTGTATCTTTCCAGCGGATGATTTGGCCCATCACATTGTTGGCCCGCGGGTTGGCGGCGTCTACGGCGGGCTGGCCCGGCTGGCCGCGCGAGCTGTTGTTGGTAAGCGTGCAATACACCCAGCCGCTGGTGGGGTCGATGGCCAGCCACTCAGGGCGGTCCATTTTGGTGGCGCCCAGTGCGTCGCTGGCTTGGCGTGCTTTGATGCAGACTTCGCCTTGGTCGGCAAAGCCGTTGGCTACTGTCAGCGGGCCTTGGCCGTGCACTAGTGGCAGCCACTGGCCGGTGCCATCGGCGTTAAATTTGACAACATACAGTGTGCCGTGGTCCAGTAGCTCACGGTTGGCTTGCGCTTGGGTCATGCTGGCGCTGGCCGGTTTGATAGCGTCGCGGCTGACAAACTTGTAGATGTATTCATTGCGTGCGTCTTCACCGCTGTACACCACGGCGCGGTTGTCTTTGGTGACCGCAACCCAAGCACCTTCGTGTGCAGCGCGGCCCAGTGCGGTGCGCTTCACAGGCGTGCTGGTGGGGTCCATCGGGTCTACTTCGACGACCCAGCCAAAGCGGTTGGCTTCGTTGGGTGTTTTACTGATGTCAAAGCGTGCGTCATGTTCGGCCCAGCGGGCCCAGCCTTCTTTACGCAGGCCCCAGCGTTTGTGGTGGGCGTTGCTGTCGTCTGCGCCGCTGAAGTAGAAGGCAAAATTTTCTTCACCGCTCAGGTAAGTGCCCCACGGCGTTTTGCCACTAGCGCAGTTGTTGATGGTGCCTAGGATGGTCTGTGCGCGTGGATCAGCCGCAGTTTGCATCATGGCGTGACCACGGGCTGGGCCACCGATGGCAAACGGCGTGTTGGCCGTGATACGCCGCGCCAATGTGCTGGGGCGCACCATGGCCCAGGCGCTTGCAGTTTGCTGCACTTCAATCACGCTGATGCCGTGGGCGGCTTGCGCTTTGCGCACTTTGTCTGCGCTCCAGTTGTCCATGCCACCGGTATGCAGCAGGCCGTCATCGGTGTATTCGTGGTTCATGGCCAGCAGGGCGCGCTGGCTGCCAGCATTTGCGGGCAGGGCGTACAGGTGTATGCCGTCATGGTGCATGCCCATTTGCACCGCTTGGTCTGCCGCGCTGTTGCTGCCATCGGCTTTATACGCGGGCATGTTGCCAGGCACACCTATGGGCTCACCCCACGCGGCCAATGCGGTGGCTACGTAGCCCTCGGGCACCACGATGCGGTCTGTGGTGTCGATAGGAATACTTTTAAAGTTGATACGCGTGGCTAATTCAGGTGCCAGAGGCAATTGTTTGCAGCCTTGCAGCATAGGCCCCAGCATGGCGGCTACAGCACCTGCTGCGCCCATGCGCAAAACCGTGCGGCGCTCAGGTAGGCTCACGCTGTGGATGCTAGCGTTGCCGGAGCGGTTGCTGTCTTCCATGCTGTTGAAGTCTTTGGCCATAAGTACTTTCTGTGGTTGTTTGGGCAAATTATGTTTGAAATTATCTGCCGAGCTGGATAACTGGTTGGAAACTATGGTTTTTAACTTTTTTTGGTAGTGCATCAGATCGCGTCCCAGAACAAAGAACAACGAACAAAACCACTAAACTGTCAGTTCACCGCAATCGAAATTTTCCATAATTGGTGCGACAGTGACAAGTGATAACGATAGTTTTCCCGGAGACCACCATGGCCGCATTTGCAGATTTTCAAGCCCGCTCAATTAATGAGCCCGAGGCGTTTTGGGCAGAGCAAGCCAAGTTGATTGACTGGCAAAACCAGCCGCAGCAAATATGCGACTACAGCAACCCACCGTTTGCCAAGTGGTATGTTGGTGGCACTACCAACCTGTGCCATAACGCTGTAGACCGCCACCTGAAAGACCGCCCCAATCAGCCCGCCTTGGTCTACATCAGCACCGAGACGAATACCGAAAAAACCTATAACTTTCGTGAGCTGCACCAAGAGGTGCAGTGCATGGCCGCCATCTTGAAAGACATGGGCGTGGGCAAAGGCGACCGTGTATTGATCTACATGCCGATGATTGCCGAGGCCGCGTTTGCCATGCTGGCCTGCGCACGCATTGGTGCCATCCACAGCGTGGTGTTTGGTGGCTTTGCCAGTGTGTCGCTGGCCAGCCGCATCGATGATGCTACGCCTAAAGTGGTTATCACGTCTGATGCAGGGTCACGCGCGGGTAAGGTAGTGCCTTACACCGGGCTGCTGGAAGAAGCTATCAAATTAGCAGCGCACAAGCCAGCCTCAGTGCTGATGGTGGACCGCCAGTTGGCGCCCATCGCGCTGTTGGCAGCGCCAGTGGTGGACTACGGCACGCAACGCAAAAAGCACCGCTACACCACCGTGCCCTGCGAATGGCTGCAAGCCACCGATGTGAGCTACACGCTGTACACCAGCGGCACTACAGGCAAGCCCAAAGGCGTGCAACGCGATGTGGGTGGCTACGCAGTGGGGCTAGCTGCCAGCATGAAATATATTTTTGACGCCAAGCCCGGCGAGGTGTACTTTGCCACCAGCGACATTGGCTGGGTGGTGGGGCACAGCTACATTGTGTATGGCCCGCTGTTGGCAGGCATGACCACACTATTTTATGAAGGCACGCCCATCCGCGATATGGACGGCAACACCAATGGCGGCATTTGGTGGAGCTTGGTGCACAAGTACAAAGTTACCCACATGTTCAGCGCACCCACGGCGATTCGCGTTTTAAAAAAGCAAGACCCTGCGTACCTGACCCAATACGATTTAAGCAGCCTTAAGGCCTTGTACTTGGCGGGTGAGCCGGTGGACGAGCCCACCGCGCGTTGGATCAGCGCAGGCCTGGGCAAACCGGTGATTGATAACTATTGGCAAACCGAAACCGGCTGGCCTATTTTGGCCACAGCCAACGGCGGTGGCTTGAGCGGCCCACAACCTCAGTTTGGCAGCCCCGGCGTGCCCATGTACGGCTATAACGTCAAGCTGCTACACGAAGGCACGGGCGAAGAAATGCTGGGCCATGGCGAAAAAGGCGTAGTCGTCATTGAAGGCCCTCTTCCCCCCGGCTGCATGCAAACCGTGTGGCAAGACGACGCAAGATTTGTGAACACCTATTGGGAATCCGTGCCTGGCAAATTGGTCTACAACACCTTCGACTGGGGCATACGTGATGCCAACGGCTACTACACCATCTTGGGCCGCACCGACGACGTGATCAACGTAGCAGGCCACCGCCTGGGCACCCGCGAGATTGAAGAGAGTATTGCATCGCACCCGAATATTGCCGAAGTGGCCGTGGTGGGTGTGGCTGATGCACTCAAAGGCCAGGTAGCCATGGCCTTTGCCGTGGTGAAAGACACTAGCCTGACCAGCACCGATGCAGATAAGCTCAAGCTGGAAGGCGAAGTGATGAAGCTGGTGGACGAGCAGCTAGGCGCAGTAGCCCGGCCCGCGCGCGTGCGCTTTGTGACGCTGCTGCCCAAAACCCGCAGTGGCAAAATGCTGCGCCGCGCGATCCAGGCTGTGTGCGAGGGGCGCGATACAGGCGACCTGGCTACGATGGATGACCCAGCTGCGCTGCAGCAGGTGCGCGATGCGATAGCCAGCTAGCAAGGCCAGTTAGTAGCAGGAGTTACCGGCATCAGGCAACGCTGTTACTTTTAGAAGCGTAGACGAACGAACTGGTGGATGCGTTATAACAGGGTTAATTTATAGAAAGAAAAATACCATGCATAAATCAAAAGCATTCAATTTTTGCGCTGCCGTAATTATCTTGTGTACAGTCGCAAGTGCCGCCCAAGCCCAAGCTGATGTCAACATCAGCGTCGGCGGGCTTATTAAGCCCGGTGTGTATGGCAGGGTAGAGGTGGGTACAAGGCCGCCGCCAGCGGTTATTTATCCGCAGCCAGTTATCATTTCACAGCCTGTGGTGGTGGCCCAGCCTGTAGTAGTGCAGCAGCAGCCCATTTACATGCATGTGCCTCCAGGCCACGCGAAGAAATGGAACAAGCATTGCTACAAGTACAACGCTTGCGGTCAGCCTGTGTACTTTGTGAAAAACGACTATCAGGCCTACTATGATGAAAAAGGCCACGGTAAGCACAAGAAAGATAAGCGCAATAAACACGATGACTAGCTACAAGTGGCTATTTCTAAAGAAATAGCCTTGTAGTCCAAGTATTTATTGCTTGTTTAGCTATTTAATGAATAGCAAAAAATCTTCTGGTCGGCTTGTAGAAATACATCTACAAGCCGTATAAACCCTGATCTGGGCCGCGTAAAACATCATTATCATAAGTGATTGCTTATATAACGATGTTTGTACCATGCCCACATCCCTGACCTTAGTTCAAGACGACGACGCACTGCAGTCCCAGCGCGTGTTTGAGCTGGCTGCCGAGCTGTTTACCCTGCTAGGCACCCCCATGCGCCTGCGCATTTTGAATGCCCTGTGCAATGGTGAGCAATCTGTCACGCAGATGCTAGAAAAAATTGACACCACCCAGCCCAACCTGAGCCAACACTTGGCCGTGATGTACCGCAGCGGCGTGCTTGCCAAGCGCAAAGAAGGCACACAGGTGATCTATCGTGTGCAAAGCGAAAAAGCGCTCACGTTGTGCCGCAGCGTGTGCTCGCAAATCGCCATTGAAATGGACGACGCGCCGCAGATGCCGGTGAGCGAACGTCTGCTGGCGCGCGCCTAGGCGGGTCTTAGCATCACCCGTAGCATTCAACACCAGCACTCATGCAAGCGCTCCCATAACCCCCAGCTTTTTAAACCATGCGAACCAACCGATTTTTGCAACCCGCGCCTGAAGGATTTTTAAGCCAGGGCCAAATTAAAGCCGTGCACGGCGGCAGGCGTGGATTTATGGCGGGAGCATTCAGCTCAGCTGTGGCCGCAGCGGTGGCTGGTGTGACAGTACAACGCGCGCACGCAGCAGACGACAGTAACATCGTCAACCTGCCAGACCATACCAAAGCCTTGGGCCAAGGTGTGGCCGCTCGCGGTTATGGCGTGCCTAGCGTGCACGAGAAAAATTTGCAGCGCCGCGAAAGCCCGGGCCTCACACGCGTGAGCCAAGCGGGCGTGAGCTTTGCGCCGCTGCAGGGCCTGTTTGGCATCATCACACCCAGCGGCCTGCATTTTGAGCGCCACCACCAAGGCTGGTGGGACATTGAGCCTGACAAACACCGCCTGATGGTGAATGGCAGCGACGAGACGATGCTGAAAAAGCCTATGGTGTTTACCATGGACGACCTCATGCGTTTGCCTAGTGTGTCGCGCATTCACTTTATTGAATGTGGTGCCAACACCGGCATGGAGTGGGGCAACGTGGCCGTGCCTACGGTGCAGTACACGCATGGCATGATCAGCTGCAGTGAGTTCACCGGCGTGCCGTTAAAGTTGCTGCTAGACATGTGCGGTGCAGACTACAAGCGCGGCAAATTCGTCTTGGCCGAAGGCGCTGACGGATCGAGCATGACGCGCACCATCCCCATGAGCCTGATCGACAGCGGCGAAGTGCTGGTAGCGTACGGCCAAAACGGCGAAATGTTGCGGCCAGAAAACGGCTACCCACTGCGCCTAGTAGTGCCCGGTGTGCAAGGTGTCAGCTGGGTCAAATATCTGCGCCGCATCGAGCTGGGCGACATGCCGTATGCCACCAAAGACGAGACGATTCACTACGTGGACCTCATGCCCGACGGCCAGCACCGCCAGTACACCAGCATCCAAGAAATTAAAAGCGTTATCACCAGCCCCAGTGGCGGGCAAGTGCTGCTGGACAAAGGCTTTCACAACGTCACAGGCCTAGCCTGGAGCGGGCGCGGCAAAGTGCGCAAGGTGGACGTGTCAGTAGACGGTGGCCGCAACTGGAAACCTGCCCGCCTGGACGGTGCAGTGCTAAGCAAATGCCTAACCCGCTTTAACTTTGACTGGAGCTGGGACGGCAAACCGGCATTGTTACTGTCGCGCGCAGTCGACGAGACAGGGCAGGTGCAACCCACCTACGCCCAGCTGCGCCAAGTGCGCGGCACGCGATCAATTTACCACAACAACGCGATACAAACCTGGCTGGTGGGCGAGAACGGGGAGGTGAAAAATGTTCAACTTTCTTAATGCTTCTGAAGCTTTTACTACGGGGAATCGAAATACGGGGAATTTTGAACGCAGAGGACGCGAAGGTTGCGCAGAGAACGCAGAAGAAGACAAAGAAAAAATGAAATCAAAAAATACAAAAAATACAAAAGATTTTGAAAATAGTTTTAAAAATAATCTTCAATTGCGATCGATATTTTTGTTGTCCGCTGCAAATCTTGCGCTTTCAATTTCTAAATCTTTTTGGTATTTTTTTGGTATTTTCTTTTCTGCGTTCTCTGCGCAACCTTCGCGTCCTCTGCGTTCAAAGACCCCGATTTGGACGCTAGCCGCCCTACTAACCTTGCCAACCATAACCCCAGCGCAAACTAAATTCGAAGGCATAGGTAAAACCGCCACAGCCAACGAAATCAAAGCCTGGGACATTGACGTGCGCCCAGACTTTAAAGGCCTGCCTAAAGGACAAGGCAGCGTAGCCCAAGGCGAGAAGGTATGGGAAGCGCAATGCGCCAGTTGCCACGGCAGCTTTGGCGAGAGCAATGAAGTTTTTACCCCGCTGGCAGGCTACACCACCGCCAAAGATGTTGAAAAAGGCAAAGTAGCCAGCCTGCAATTGGACGGCGCTGCGCCCACGCGCACCACCATGATGAAGGTGTCGCAGCTGTCAACGCTGTGGGACTACATTAACCGCGCCATGCCGTGGACAGCGCCCAAGTCGCTCAAACCTGACGAGGTGTACGCCGTCACCGCGTACATGTTGAATTTAGGCAATGTGGTGCCCGCAGACTTTACGTTGTCTGACAAAAACATAGTCGATACGCAAAATAAGTTGCCCAACCGTTTAGGCAAAACCACGGCGCATGCCATGTGGCCCAGCGCCGAACTGGGCGGCAGTGCCAAACCCGATGTGCAGGGCAGCACCTGCCTAGTTAACTGCGCCATATCACCCGCCGTGGCCAGCCTGATACCCGACTACGCACGCGATGCGCATGGCAACTTGGCCGACCAGTCGCGCAAGCTGGGCGGCACGCGTGGGGCCAGCACGGTGAAGACCTCTGCAGCCACCAATAATGCACAAAATAGTGCTGTAGTCCAAGTATCTACTGCTCAAGCAGCTACAAATAATGTAGCGCCAGCAGGCAGCGCAGGCGCTGCAGTTAGTACCGCCGAAGTCACGCCCACGCTGCAAAAATACGCCTGTGTAGCCTGCCACGCTATGGATGCCAAGCTGGTAGGCCCCAGCTTTAAAGATATTGTGGCCAAGCAGAGCGCACGCGCTGACGCGCAGGCTTACTTGGTAGGCAAGATCAAAGCAGGTAGCTCAGGCGTGTATGGCGCTATACCCATGCCTGCGCAAAGCCTGAGCGACCCCGAGGCGCAGCAGCTAGCGCGCTGGCTGGCGCAGGGCTTAGGCAAATGACCCCACTGCCAGCTGCAACGCACGTCGCTCGCCAGCCCCTGTGACTTGCAGACATATCCACATAACTAAATGTTCTAGGCTTTATGCCTTAGCAAAGCTGTAATGCGTAGGCTTTTTTACCGACTAAATCGTTAGGGAATCATCCATGTCATTTAGGCCTTTATTTTTTTACAATCACCTCATCAGTAACCGGAGACCATCACTATGACCATGCAACGTCGTCAATTTGTCCAAACCAGCTCGGGCACTACCGCCTTGGCCTTAGCCGCCGCCGCTGGCTGGCTGCCTGCCCAAAACGCCATGGCCCAAGCGCAGGCTTGGAATAAGGGCGCTTTTGAAACCAAAACCCTGGCCGAAGTGGCCAAAGCTTTGGGTGGCACAGCTGTAGAGAGCAAAGAAATCTCGCTCAAAGCCCCCGAAATCGCCGAAAACGGCAACGTCGTGCGCATCGGCGCGTCCACCACCAACCCCGCCATCACCCAGCTGGCCTTGGTGATTGAGAAAAACCCCAACGCACTAACCGCAGTGTTTGACGTGCTACCCGGCACCGCTGCTGATTTTGAAACCAACGTCAAGATGGGCCAGTCGTCCAACGTGTACGCGCTGGGCAAGATGGGCGACAAAATCGTCTACGCGGTCAAAGAAGTCAAAGTGACTTTGGGCGGCTGCGGCGGTTAAGCCCTTGCAGCAAGTTATTTAAATTTTTAATAGTTTTGTAGGAGACCTACCATGGCAGATCCGATGAGAATTCGCGCCCAAGCAGCTGGCGACAAAGTGACCGTTCGCGTGCTGGTAAGCCACGACATGGAAAGCGGCCAGCGCCGTGGTGCCGACGGCAAAGTAGTGCCCGCGCACTTCATCCAAACCATCAACGCCACCCACAACGGCAAAACCGTGATGAGCGCCCAGTGGGGTCCAGCGGTGTCTAAAAACCCGTTCGTGCAGTTCAGCTTTACTGGCGGCAAAACAGGCGACAAAGTGGTGGTGAACTGGGTGGACAACAAAGGCGACAAACGCACTGACGAAGCGGCAGTGGTTTAAGGCCTTTTTTTGGCCTTAGGTTTTAATGCGGGGATTTTTTGAACGCAGAGGACGCGAAGGTTACGCAGAGATCGCAAAAAAGAAATACCAAAAAAATACAAAATTTTTGAACACTGAATTTAGTTAGATGTTTAAAAATTAATTTGAATTTGAATTTGAATCTGGAGTTTGGATTAAATTTTGGTTTTCTTTTCTCCCTTTCTTCTTCTGCGTCCTCTGCGTAACCTTCGCGCCCTCTGCGTTCAAAAAATCCCCGCTTCAAGCCTAAAAAAACCACAACACAACCGCAAGCCCAAGGCATAATTACAAAAAACTTCCAGGAGACAAATTACATGCCAAATAAGCCCATAGTCCAAGCATTTAATGCTCAAGCAGCTACGATTTTTATAGCGTTTGCATTGCTGCCCTTTACCGCGCAAGCGCAGCAAAAATCTGCCCAAGACGCCATCAACGAATACCGCCAAAGCTTGCAAGATGGCAACCCTGCTGACTTGAATGCTGCACGCGGCGAGGCGCTGTGGAAAACCAAGCGCGGCCCCAATAACCAAAGCCTGGAAGCCTGCGATTTAGGCCTTGGTGCTGGCAAGGTCAAAGGCGCAGTCGCTGTGCTACCTAAGTACTTTGCTGACGCTGGCAAGGTGATGGACGTGGAAAGCCGTTTAGTGCATTGCTTTGTCACTTTACAAGGCGCTAAACGCGAAGACTTTAAAGCCAGCACCGCATTCAGTGCTGAGGGCGCTAAGTCCACCTTAATCGAAGATCTCGTTGCCTACGTGTACGACGAGTCGCGCGACATCACCATCAATGTGCCCCAAGGCCATGCTGACGAAAAAGCGGCCTATGCACGCGGCAAGCAAGCGTTTTATTTCAAAGGCGGGCCGTATGACTTTAGCTGCGCCAGCTGCCACAGCGAAGACAACAAACGCATCCGTTTGCAAGACCTGCCTAACCTCACCAAGCTTGGCCCTGCACAAGCAGCGTTCAGCCAGTGGCCCGCCTACCGCGTAAGCCAGGGCGCAGTGCGCACCATGCAGTGGCGCATGTACGACTGCTTTCGGCAGCAGCGCTTTCCAGAGCTGCAATATCTATCGCAAACCTCAGTGGACCTCATCACCTTCATGGGCGTGAACGCCAATGGCGGCAAGATGGCTGCACCTGCTATCAAACGTTAAAAAGAGGAGAAAATAATGCAAAAACAACCTCTTGTCCAAGTATTTATTGCTCAACCAGCTATTAAATTAATAGTAAAAACCTCTGTTGCGGCAGCGGCCGTAGCGATGTTGGGCAGTTGCAGTTCACTGCCCAGCGCGGCTGACGCACTAGCCGCCATCAAAGGCAGCTTTGCCGAACGCGGCATCGCCAAGCTAGACCGCTTAGACCAAACCGAGATTCAAAAAGTCTGCTCAGAGGCCAATGCCACAGGCCAAGACGTGCCAAAAACCACCCGCGAAAAACTAGAAAAAGCCCTGTACGACAAAATTCCATACCCTGTTGATGGCAAGTATGTGGGTGATTGGAAAGAGGGCGAAAAAATCGCCCAAAACGGACGCGGCATGCAGTTCAGCGACGTAGCCGGTGTGCCCAACGGCGCCAACTGCTACGCGTGCCACCAAATCAGCCCCACTGAAATCAGCTACGGTAACCAAGGCCCATCGCTACTCAAATACGGCAGCATTCGCGGCGTGAAAGACCCAGCGTCTAAAGACTCTGAAGCTATTGTGAAGTACACATGGGCCCGTATCTGGAACACCCATAGCGTCAACCTGTGCAGCAACATGCCGCGCTTTGGTGATGCAGGTATTTTGACTGTCGCGCAGGTTAAAGATGTGATGGCATTGCTGCTGTCGCCTGAGTCGCCGGTAAATAAGTAATGGTGCAACGTCTCTATAGCCTGCCAGATGACTTTGAGGCGGTGATTCGCGTATATCACACAGGCGAGAGTGGACGTAAAAATCCACCCTTCAATGGCATTCGGTGGTACTTCGCTTACGAAGGGGATTCGATCAGCGATAGCCTCTATATGATCTATTCCGATTTCTACGATTCCCTAGGCAACTCCTTGCCTAACGATCAACCATTGTCTGTCGGTGTTGAGCTTCCTACTAGGATGCATATTCTTAATGATGACT
>JAYTPK010000300.1:0-6742 GCA_043747295.1 Polaromonas sp.
ACCCGCACCAGCTTGGCGCATGAGATGACCATGACGTCAGCACCCGCCATGCGGGCTTCTAGTCGCTCAAGCACACCCACTGGGTCACCATGGATTTGACCTGACAGCTCAACCGCCGACAACTGCGCCCTTTGCATCGAAGACTGGCTAGGCATCTGGCTGTCTTCATAACCGCTGAGCTCAGACATGACAGAGTCGTGCACAGCCTCGCCAATGATGGTTTGCCCCATGCCCGACATACCTTGGGCATCGAGTGTTTTATATTCGCAGCGGGCACTCTCCCAAGCCGGTGGCGACAGCTCGTAGGTGACACAAAAATCTAGCGCAGCCAGCTCAAACTCATCAGGGCGGTGGGTGATGCGCAAATACTCAAGGCGTAGCTTCCACAGGTCTTGGCTCACATCGCGTACGTCTGACGGGGTGGCATTGCGCAGCACTTGCTCCAGCACATCAGCCGACATAAAACGCAGCTGCACGGGCTGCGCAGCCCAAGCGGCAAACAGTTTAGTCAGCGGCACTACTGCGGCTTCGTCAATGGTTTTAAAAATAGACCAATCTAGTATCCATGGTGAGGTAGCTTTGAGCAAAGCGGCATTGAGCGCCGCCATCGACTGCACGCCAATATTGCCCGGTGCGCGCCAATGCGATTTATGGGCAACCACTTCGGTCGATTTAATCGCGTCTGGATTGGCCGTTTGATCAACCTGATCAGGCATGGAGAACCAAGTCGGTGCTGAACGATTGAATTTGCTAGCAAAGTCAATCGCTAAGCTTTCAAAGCGGTCATGCTGGCCTGTGGCGCGGTACAAATCGAACGCTGCAAACCAAGTTTCTTCGTGCTCGGCACGGCCACCGCGCGGGGTTAAAGCTTCGAGTAAACCAGCCTCCGCGCCAGCATCATCACCATTAGCGAAGCGTATTGCAGCTTCTTCTAGTTCAGGGTCGTGTTGCACCTCATCCACGACCTCCATGGCAAACATCTTGGATGCCGAGAACCCAGTAGTAGAGTTGCCATCGTAGGAGGCCATGCTGCCCATCATGGGGGGGCGTACAGCAGGGGCTGCTACTTTGGCAACAGGCGTAGCTACCGGCGGTGCAGGGGGAGTGAAATCTAGTCCAGGCAGCGGGGCACGGGCCACAGGCGCAGCGGCAGGGGCGAGCGAGGGGCTTTGCGCAGTGCTGTTTCCCGCAGGGTTACTGCGCACCAAACCTGCGGCCTGCACTGCTGCTGAGGCTTTGGCCACGCTCATGGCGAGAGCATTGTTTAAATCATCGGGCGCTGTGGCTGCGTAAGCATCTGGGTTGTTGGCAGTCGATGCACTGCCTGCCATCATGGCAGGATTAGGACGGGCTGGGTCAAGTCGCTGCTGATTAGGCCGTTGTGGGGCCAGCATGTCAGAGTTAGGAAAGCTCGACACGCTGCCAGGCATGCTAGATGCAGCGCCTGCGCCGTGCTTGGTTTTCCACCATTGCATGGACATTTGCGCTTCAATTTCGTCAATTTTCTTTAGCGTCATAGCCCGGTCATCGGGCTTGGAAGGCATCGAGCTTTGGAAGAACGAAGGGCGAGCCGAGCCATCACCCGAGCCCGGCGCACCGCCCATGGCTTCGCGACGGCGTAACTTGCGCAGCATGTCAAACTCGCGCTTACGCACAAAGTCGTTGCGCCGCTTGCGCTCAATCATCTCCTTGAGGGCTTGCTTGCTG
This sequence comes from Polaromonas sp., assembly GCA_043747295.1. Taxonomy (GTDB): domain Bacteria; phylum Pseudomonadota; class Gammaproteobacteria; order Burkholderiales; family Burkholderiaceae_C; genus JAAFIP01. The sequence goes on from JAYTPK010000300.1 coordinate 1,708, forward strand.
TAGGAGCTTTCGTTATTTGAGCTTTTTTGGTCAAGATCTGACCAGTTCGTGCCAGGATTGCGCACGAACTTCGCCACTTTGGAAAATATTCCTCCAGGAGCGGTGTCGTCTTTGGCCATGACCTTGGGTGTAACTGGTTAGATGAATGATTTAGTTATCAAATTAACTGATAGAGAAGTCTACCAGCCCAATCCTATTGGGACGCCTAATCCCCAAACATTTTTTGCTTCAACTCGCGCCGTTGCTGGGCTTCTAGGGACAAACTGGCAGTAGGCCGTGCAATCAAACGGGCTACGCCAATAGGCTCGCCAGTTTCATCACAATAGCCATAGTCGTCAGCGTCAATACGCTGGATCGACTGCTCAATCTTCTTGAGCAACTTACGTTCCCGGTCGCGGGTGCGCAGCTCTAGGGCGTGCTCTTCTTCGATAGTGGCGCGGTCGGCAGGGTCAGGCACCACCGAGGTGTCTTCGCGCAGATGCTCGGTGGTCTCCCCAGCACTGTTCAAGATACCTTTTTTCAGCTGTTCCAGCTTGAGTTTAAAAAAGGCCAATTGCAACTTGCCCATGTACTCGGCATCGGGCATGGCGATGGCTTCGGGGTCAGTCAAAGTGGCTGCGGTTTTGGTTTTCCAGTTATTGACCAATTTAGCGTCTTTTTTGACAGCCACGGGCGGGGGCGGAACAAATACAGGCGACGACGTAGTGAAATGGGTTTTAGCCGCTGTGGACACTTCCATGGGTTTGGGAGCAATATTGCTAGGGCTCATAAAACCGGCTTTACCCGATTTGGGTTTAACGGCGGGCACCAAAGGCAGGGTGGGAGCCGTAGCCAGTGCTGCTTTATTAAGCATGGGCGCTGTAGGCAGCGTAGCCACTTTGGCAGTTGCCGCAGGTTTGGCGGCCGGTTTAGTGTTTACCGCAGTGGATTTTTTTATAGGAGCGGATGCTTTAGCTGCAGGTTTAGTTGCAGTTTGGGGGGATACGGAAGCTTTGATAGGGGCCTTGACGGGTAACTTTGCAGCAGCTTTCACCGCTGGTTTCTTGGAAGCTTTGGCCGCTACTTTGGTGGCAGGTTTGGCAGAAAGCTTGGCGGCAACTTTGGCAGGCGCCTTAGCTGCTGTTTTAGCAGGCGATTTAGCCGCAGATTTCACTGGAGCTTTTTTAACAAGTTTGGCTTTAGCTTTTAAGGGCGCTTTTACAATAGTTTTTGTAGATGTTTTTGCAACCGTTTTTGCAGTAGTTTTAGCCACTACTTTGGCGGCTTTAGTTGCCGGCTTGGTAGCTTTGGCCGCTGGTTTAGCTTTACTAGTTTTGGGCAAAGGCTTAGCCGCCGCCTTAGAGGCAGCAGGTTTTGCTTTTTTGACTGGCACTACAGGCTTTTTTACTGCGGGCTTTTTTACTACGGGCTTTTTCACGATGTTGGTCTTCTTTTTGACGGGGGCTTTCACTTGTCGTGTCTCCTTGCAGAACCTGCCTCGGCCTGATTGGCCGCAACGGTCTGTTATCTTTAATTAACCTACTGTTATACCTTGAATGCGCACCCTGCAGTTTTGCAGCTGGCGGCGCATTGTAGCTATTTACCCGCAGAAAATCCTACAAATTTTAAAATCGCCTACAGCTTGTCACATTTAGGGCTGTTTTAGACCAAACACTGTTGCAAGCCTTGCAAAAAGATGTCTTTGGGCAGGTCTATGCCGATAAACACCATTTTGCTGTTGCGCTGCTCGTCAGCCGCCCATGCGGGGCCTAAATCAGACCCCATGAGCTGGTGCACGCCCTGAAAGATCACTTTTCTCTCGGTACCGTTCATGTGCAGCACGCCTTTGTAGCGCAGCATGCGCGGGCCGTAAATATTAACAATCGCGCCCAAAAAGTCTTCTAATTTTGCCGGGTCAAAGGGTTTATCTGATCTAAAAACAAAGCTTTTCACATCATCATCGTGGTGGTGATGGTGGCCGTGGCCCTCTTTGGCATGGGACGGGTGGTCGCAATGCTCGCCTTCTTTGTGGTCATGGCCAGCATGGTTGTCATGTGAGTGGTCATCCGAATGGCTGTGAACGTGGGTGTCGTCTTTCAAAAAATCTGGGTCAATATCCAACTTGGCGTTCAGGTTAAAGCCGCGCAGATCAAACACCTGCTTGATCGACACCTCGCCAAAATGCACGGTCTGTTGCGGGGCACGCGGGTTCATGTGCTTTAGGCGGTGCATCAGTGCGTCGACTTCGTCTTTGGGCACAAGGTCTGTTTTACTAATGAAAATTTGATCAGCGAAACCTACCTGACGGCGCGCCTCTTGACGGTCGTTAAGCTGCTGGGCCGCATGCTTAGCGTCGACCAAGGTGAGCACTGAGTCCAGCAAATACTGTTCAGCTATTTCTTCGTCCATAAAAAACGTTTGCGCCACTGGGCCTGGGTCGGCAATGCCGGTGGTTTCTATCACTATGCGGTCAAAGTCCAGCTCGCCTTTGCGCTTTTTCTCGGCCAGATCGCGCAGGGTGGTGCGCAGGTCTTCGCGGATGGTGCAGCACACGCAGCCGTTGCTCATCTGGATGATTTGCTCTTTCACATCGGACACGAGAATTTCGTTGTCGATGTTTTCTTCACCGAACTCGTTTTCGATCACGGCGATCTTCATGCCGTGCGCCTCGGACAGCACACGCTTGAGCAAAGTGGTTTTGCCAGCGCCTAAAAAGCCGGTGAGAATGGTAGCGGGAATAAGAGACATGACAAGCCTAGTTGTAGCAATTTCACAGAGTTTGCGCGCACTAACTGTTTTCATCACAGTGGTGCAAAGCAATAATTCAGGTGGGGAGTTTATACGCTAATTCAACTACCAAAGGCAGCTTGACAAGCATCCTTGGCGCGACAATGCTTTAAAACCTCGATTAACCTATCAAATCTGTCTGTAGTCCTTGTATTTATTGGTTTTTTAGCTATTATATTTATAGCATAATTTAACTGCGAAACTTCATTATCATGTTCCTATTGCGCCTTTAATTCAGAAGATATGGACAATAGGCCCCACCATCTTGTACTTGCGCCACATTAGTCACAAAAGGTTAAAGTAAACGCTATGACCGTGCCCACCTCCTCTATCAACCTGTTACCACCTGATGACCCACTGCGAGCCGCGCTGCACAACGAGGTCCATGCGCGGCCTGCAGCACGCATACGCATGCCAGCGTTGGTGGTGTACGTTGCGGTGCTCAACGCTGGAATCACTCGTGAGCAAGAATGCGCGCACTTGCGACTTTTGCCAGGCCAGCAAGACCTGCCACAGAGCAGCTTGGCAGATAACTTTTTGCGACTGCGTTTTGACGGCTACACCGTCAAATGGGAACGCCACACTGAATTTACCCGCTACTCGATTGTGCAGCCGCTGCCCGCGCATGCCCTTCTTGGCGTGCAACAGCCAGGCAGTGAGCCTGATCTCACAAGTGATTTAGTGATCAGCGCTGACTGGCTGCGCAATGTGCCCGGCAGCACTGTAGTGGCCATACAAATGGCCATGGTCGAGGGGGACATATCTAGTACCCAGACATTGATCGCCCAAGCGCAGGACTGGTTTGGCGGGCGCAGCGTGCTGGCGTCCCAAATCAGCGCAGGCCAATCTTGGGCCGTCACTGAGCTTCGTATTGGCAGCGACGGTTTTGAGCGCCTGCTGGTGATTGCCCCCCCTGGCAACAGCGAGGCACGCGCTGGGCGCAACTCAAGCCGTTTGCTAGAGCTGGAAACCTACCGGCTGATGGCCCTGCGCGGCCTGCCTGTGTCCAAAGAGCTGGGCCCCATGCTTAGCAATTGTGAAAGTGCATTAGCCAACATTACCGTATTGCTAGACAACAAAACCGCCTCAGACCAAGCATTGCTGGACAAGCTGATCTCGCTGGCCGCTACTGTCGAGCGCGCCACCGCCACGCATGGCTACCGCTTCTCGGCCACACGCGCTTACGCCGCCTTGGTAGAACAACGAGTGGCCCAGCTGCGCGAAAAAAACATCTCTGGCATGCAGCCAATCGGCGTTTATTTGCAACAACGCCTCTCCCCCGCCATTGCCACGGTGGCGGCCACAGAGCAACGAATGTTTGCATTGTCTGAACGCATATCTCGTGCCAGCGCTTTGCTACGTACACGGGTCGACATTGAGACCGAGGTCCAAAACCAGCAATTGCTAGCGAAGCTTACCCGTGGCCAAGAGCTGCAACTGCGGCTGCAGTCCACGGTAGAGGGCCTGTCCATCGCCGCCATTTCGTACTATGTAATCAGCTTGTTGCTGTACGGCGGCAAAGCACTCAAAGGCGCTGGCCTGCCCATCGACCCCGAAATTGCAGCTGGCGCGCTAATTCCACTGGTACTGCTTGTCGTGTGGCGCAGCACAGTGCTGGTGCGCAGCAAAATCAGCGTGAGCCCGTAATCACCGCCGGCCCATCATCATCTACAACCCATAAAAAAAGCCCGCAAACAAAATTTCGTTGCGGGCTTGTTCGTGGTGCCGGAAGCCGGAATCGAACCGGCACGATCTCTCAATCGGCAGATTTTGAGTCTGCTGCGTCTACCAATTTCGCCACTCCGGCTGTGAAGAGTATGCGACATCGACGCGATGTGCTAAGCCCATTATTATGGCACATTATGGGGATGCATTTAAAAGATACCTACCCCACCATTGAAGACGCGATTGGCAAAACTCCCTTAGCCCGGCTGCAACGCATTGGCGCGGCCACCAACGATGAGCGGGGCAATATTGTTTTGGGGAAACTTGAGGGCAATAACCCAGCGGGCAGCGTGAAAGACCGCCCTGCACTGTCGATGATTGCCCGGGCGCAAGAGCGTGGCGACATTAAGCCGGGCGACACGCTGATCGAGGCCACATCTGGCAACACCGGCATTGCACTGGCGATGGCGGCAGCCATCAAGGGCTATCGCATGGTGCTGATCATGCCCGAAGATTTGTCAATCGAGCGGGTGCAAACCATGAAGGCTTTTGGTGCACAGCTGATCCTCACGCCCAAAGCGGGCGGTATGGAGCATGCGCGTGA
>JAYTPK010000301.1:0-2323 GCA_043747295.1 Polaromonas sp.
AGCGCCTGGAACGTGGCCGAATTGAGCAAAATGGCGTTGATGCCCTGCCACGCTTTCTTCCAGTTTTACGTAGCGCCCGCTACTGAGGCTGGCGGTAGGGGAAAGCTTAGCTGCCAGCTGTATCAGCGCAGCGCCGACATTTTTCTGGGCGTGCCGTTTAACATCGCCAGCTACGCCCTGCTGACCCACATGGTAGCCCAGCAGTGCGACCTGGACGTAGGTGATTTTGTGTGGACGGGCGGCGACTGCCACATCTACAGCAACCACCACGAACAGGTCGAACTGCAACTGGCCCGCACACCCTACCCCTACCCTAAGCTGCATATCAAACGCAGGCCTGCGTCGATCTTTGACTACGAATTTGAAGATTTTGAAATGCTGGACTACCAGTGCCACCCGGCTATCAAAGCGCCCGTGGCGGTGTAGGCGACGCGATGCAAATTAATTTGATCTGGGCGCAAGCGCGCAACCGCGTCATCGGCTTGAACGGCACGATGCCGTGGCATTTGCCAGAAGACTTGGCGCACTTTAAACGCACCACGCTAGGCTGCCCCGTCATCATGGGGCGCAAAACATGGGACTCATTGCCAGTTAAATTTAGGCCCCTGCCCGGCCGAGCTAACGTTGTTCTTACCCGGCAAACCGATTGGCAAGAAAATGGCGTGCAACGTTGCGCAGATTTGCACAGTGCGTTCTTGTTCTGCGAGCAAATGCAACCCGCTGTGCCCGCAGTGTGGGTGATCGGCGGTGCCCAAATTTATGCGCAGGCCCAGCCATTGGCCCACAAAATTGTAGTGACCGAAATCGACGCGACGTTTGAAGGCGATGCCTTTGCGCCGCCATTAGACGCTGATTGGCACGAGACGCAACGCGAGGCACATACGTCCACCACGGGGTTGGCCTACAGTTTTATCACGTACCTTCGCACTCCGCACACCCGTTAACCAAGCTGCATGCACTAGCATTGACCTCAGCTTATATACTATTAATTTAATAGCTGCTTGAGCAGTATTTACCTGGGTTACAAGCCACTATGACTGTAAAAATCGCCACTTGGAACGTTAATTCGCTGACCATCCGCCTGCCGCAGGTTATTGACTGGCTGGCAGCCAACCCAGTGGACGCGCTGTGCCTGCAAGAGCTTAAATTAACCGATGAAAAATTTCCGGTGGCTGAGCTGGATGCTGCAGGTTATCGCAGCAACTTTTTTGGTCAAAAAACTTACAACGGCGTCGCGCTGCTAACGCGTACCGACACGGTAACCAGTGTTGACGCTGTTACTAAAAACATCCCAGGTTTTGATGACGAGCAGTCGCGCATTATTGCGGGCACTTTGGCCACCAGTGTGGGTGCGGTGCGCTTGGTCAACGGCTATTTTGTCAACGGCCAAGCGCCTGGCACAGACAAATTCGAGTACAAAATGAAGTGGCTAAACGCCCTGCGCACTTGGCTGTGCTCCGAGCTGGCAGCCCACCCACAGCTGGTGGTAGTGGGAGACTTTAACATCACCACCGACGACAAAGACACCTACGACCCCGTAGGTCTGCGCGAGACCATTCACCACACCACCGAAGAACGCGACCACCTGCAGGCCCTGTTCAGCCTGGGCTTGCACGACGCGTTTCGTTTGTTCGAGCAGCCCGAGAAAAGCTACAGCTGGTGGGACTACCGCGAGTTCGCCTTCCGGCGCAACCGAGGCATGCGGATTGACTACACGCTGGTCAGCGAAGCCTTGAGGCCACTGGTGACAGCGTGCGTCATTGACAAAGTACCGCGTAAGAACGAGCGGCCTAGCGACCATACGCCGGTAGTGGTTTCGCTGGGTTAATGAAAACAATGCGCTAAGGTAAAGCTGCCTTAGCGGCAAAGTGGTGCTAAGTACCGCGACCACCACCGAGCAAAACTCCACCCCACTACAAGCGTGCTGCTTTGGTGTGTGTCCTATGACAAACAGTAAAGGGCCGCAGGTCCGTTTGGCATGGGACACACGCCAAAGCAGTGCGCGCTTTAGAACAACGAACCCAGCAAGAGGCTAACTCAGCAGAAAACGCTCTCAAGCCACATCTAAAAAGTCTAACTTCAAGCAGCGGTTTTAAACAATGCCGCCACCGTCTTTTTACTTTTGATATTGGACGATATGCGTGAGCTGGTGGCGGGTTTGACAGTATCTGGCGCAGGTGCTGCACCAGCGGCTACAGCGGGTGATTCGTAAGGTTTGTCAAAAAACGGATCGCGCGAGACGGGTGCAGGGCGAAAGGATGACCGTCCGCCTTCGCGCGGGCTGCCGGGCTGGCTGTCTCTGTAGGTATCGCGGTAGCTGTCA
>JAYTPK010000302.1:0-6078 GCA_043747295.1 Polaromonas sp.
CTCAAAGGATAACGATACATATGAGCGCTACTTTGAATGCATCTACCCTTTTAGTGGTGCCCTTGGCGCCGTTGGTGGGTTCGATTATTGCGGGTGTCCTGGGCACCAAGTTTGGCGGCAACTGGATTGGCCGCCGCTTAAGTCACTTCGTCACGATATTGGGCGTGCTGATTTCGTTGATTATCTCGGCGCAAACTTTAGCGGCAGTCATTGGTGGTGCAAGCTTTAATGCCACCATTTACGAATGGATGGTCATTGGCAAGTTAAAAATGGAAATCGGCTTTTTGGTCGATGGCCTAACGGCGATGATGATGTGCGTAGTGACCTTTGTGTCGCTGATGGTGCACCTCTACACCATAGGCTATATGGAAGAAGATGAGGGCTACAACCGCTTTTTCTCCTACATCTCCCTGTTTACCTTTGCCATGCTGATGCTGGTGATGAGCAACAACATGCTGCAACTGTTCTTTGGCTGGGAAGCTGTGGGCCTAGTGTCTTATTTGTTGATAGGTTTTTGGTACAACAAGCCAACCGCAATTTTTGCCAACATGAAGGCATTTTTGGTCAACCGCGTGGGCGACTTTGGTTTTATCTTGGGTATCGGTTTGGTCGTCGCCTTTGCGGGCACGCTTAATTACACCGAGGCATTTGCTAAAGCGGGTGACTTGGCGAAACTCAGTTTTCCGGGCACTGATTGGATGCTGGTGACTGTGATTTGTATTTGCTTGTTTATTGGCGCAATGGGTAAATCTGCGCAGTTTCCGCTGCATGTGTGGTTGCCCGATTCGATGGAGGGCCCAACGCCGATTTCTGCGCTGATTCACGCAGCTACGATGGTGACAGCGGGTATCTTTATGGTGGCACGCATGTCGCCACTGTTTGAGCTGAGCGATACCGCACTCAGCTTCATGATGATCATTGGTGCCATCACTGCGCTGTTCATGGGCTTTTTAGGCATTATTCAAAACGACATCAAGCGTGTGGTGGCGTACTCTACGCTATCGCAGTTGGGTTACATGACGGTAGCCTTAGGCGCATCGGCCTATTCGGTAGCGGTGTTTCACCTGATGACGCACGCATTCTTTAAGGCGCTGTTGTTCTTGGGGGCAGGCTCGGTCATTATGGGTATGCACCACAACCAAGACATTCGCTACATGGGTGGTGTGCGCAAGTACATGCCCATTACTTGGATCACGTCGCTGCTTGGCTCGTTGGCGTTGATTGGTACCCCACTGTTCTCGGGTTTCTATTCCAAAGACGAAGTCATTATGGCGGTCAAGGCCAGCACTTTGTACGGTTCAGGCTTTGCTTATTTTGCTGTCATGGCAGGGGTTTTTGTTACGGCGTTTTATTCGTTTCGCATGTACTTTTTGGTCTTTCATGGCAAAGAGCGCTACGACCAAAACCCTGACGCGCACCACGACGATCACCATGGCCATAACAACCATGGGCATGACGATAAACCGCATGAATCGCCTTGGGTGGTGACAGTGCCTCTGGTGCTGCTAGCGATTCCGTCGGTGGTGTTGGGATTTATGGCTATCCAGCCTATGCTGTTTGGCGATTTTTTCAAAGACGCTATCTTTGTCGATGGTACTAAGCACTTGGCGATGGCCGAGCTGGCCAAAGAATTTCATGGTGCTGCACAACTGGCATTGCACGGCCTCATGACCTTGCCATTCTGGCTGGCTTTGGCAGGTGTAGGTTTAGCTTACTACATGTACATTGTTAATCCCACGTTGCCAGCGGCTGTCAAAGCCCGCGTAATGCCGTTGTATACCTTGCTAGAGAATAAATATTACCTCGACTGGTTCAACGAAAACGTGTTGGCGCGTGGCGCACGCATGTTAGGCATGGGGCTGTGGAAGGGTGGCGATCAAACCTTGATTGACGGCGGTATCGTTAATGGCTCATGGAAACTAGTGGGCTTGATCTCTAGCGTTGTGCGCCGCGCACAAACCGGTTACTTGTACCACTATGCGCTGGTGATGATGCTAGGGGTTTTTGGTCTGATGACATATTTTATTGGTTGGCCTATGCTGACCCAGTGGTTCAGTAAGTAGGAAATAATAAAAATGGGATTACTCAGCCTAGCTATTTGGGTGCCAATTGCGTTTGGTGTTCTGTTACTGGCCCTAGGGCGCGACGATCAGGTTCGTACTGTGCGCTGGATCGCGCTGATTGGTGCGTTAGTCAGTTTCTTGGTGACTTTGCCTTTGTACGACGGCTTTCTGCTAGGTACGTCTGCCATGCAGTTTGTAGAAAAAGCGCCCTGGATTGAGCGCTTTAACGTCAGCTACCACTTGGGCATTGATGGCATATCGTTTTGGTTTGTGTTGCTCACTGCGTTTATCACCATAGTCGTGGTTATATCGGCTTGGGAGGCTATTACCGAGCGCGTTAACCAATACATGGGTGCGTTCTTGATCTTGAGCGGCTTGATGATTGGTGTGTTTTGCGCGCTGGACGGCATATTGTTTTATGTGTTCTTTGAAGCTACGTTGATACCGATGTATTTGATTATTGGTATTTGGGGTGGCCCTAACAAGATCTACGCGGCGTTCAAATTCTTTTTGTACACTTTGCTCGGCTCGTTATTGATGCTGGTGGCACTGATCTTTTTGTACACCAAGTCGGGTGGCAGTTTTGATATTTTGACTTGGCACAAATTGCCGCTAGGCGCTAACGCGCAGACGCTGGTGTTCTTCGCGTTCCTATCAGCCTTTGCCGTCAAGGTGCCTATGTGGCCAGTGCACACTTGGTTGCCCGATGTGCACGTTGAAGCACCTACTGGTGGCTCTGCGGTGTTGGCGGCCATCATGCTCAAGCTGGGTGCGTATGGCTTCTTGCGTTTTTCTATGCCTATTGCGCCTGATGCGGCCAACCATTACGCCTGGGTCATGATCACTTTGTCATTGATCGCTGTGGTCTATGTAGGCTTGGTTGCCATGGTGCAACAAGACATGAAAAAGCTGGTGGCGTATTCGTCAGTGGCGCACATGGGTTTTGTCACTTTAGGCTTTTTTATCTTTAATGACTTGGGCGTAGCTGGCGGTATTGTGCAAATGATTGCCCACGGCTTTGTATCAGCGGCTATGTTCTTATGCATTGGCGTGTTGTATGACCGCGTACATTCGCGTGAGATTGCAAGCTATGGCGGTGTAGTCAACACGATGCCCAAGTTTGCAGCATTTGCGCTGTTCTTTAGCATGGCCAATAGTGGTTTGCCGGGCACCGCGGGCTTTGTGGGCGAGTGGATGGTGATTTTGGGTAGCGTTAGATACAATTTTTGGATTGGCTTTGCGGCAGCATCGGCATTAATTTTTGGTGCTGCCTATACCTTGTGGATGTACAAGCGTGTGTACTTGGGGCCAGTGGTCAATCAAGACGTTAAAGACTTGACTGACATCAACGGCCGTGAGATTTTGATGTTAGGTCTATTGGCTGCAGCAACGCTGTGGATGGGCGTGTACCCCAAGCCGTTTACCGATGTCATGAACTCCTCTGTGGCCGACTTGCTCAAGCATGTCGCTCTGACCAAATTGAACTGATACCAGCCCAACGAACGAGAACTCCCATGATTGAAAAAGCCAGTTGGATTGCTGTATACCCCGAGATCGTGCTGCTAGCCATGGCATGCGTTATTTTGCTGGTGGACCTGTTTGTCAAAAGCCCACGTCGCACGCCTACCTATGTGCTGACCTTGCTAACTTTGGTGGTGGTGGCAGTGTTGCATGGCTTGTACGCCACAAGTGAGCAGACTGTGTACGGCTTTAGCAACATGGTGGTCAGCGACCCTATGGGGCATTGGCTTAAGTGCTTCAGCTGTATCGCTATGGCGGTCACCTTGGTGTACGGTCGCCCCTACGCTTTTGACCGCGGTATGTTGCGTGGTGGTGAGATGTTCACGTTATCCATGTTTGCACTGCTGGGCATGTGTGTGATGATTTCTGGCAATAACTTTTTGGTCATTTATATGGGCCTAGAGTTGTTAACGCTGTCTAGCTACGCGTTAGTGGCGCTGCGCCGCGACCATGCGCAGGCAACAGAAGCGGCTATGAAGTATTTTGTACTGGGCGCATTGGCCAGCGGATTCTTGCTGTACGGTTTGTCGATGATGTACGGTGCTACCGGTTCATTAGATATTCCTACCGTGTTCAAAGCCATTGCCACAGATCAAATCAAGCACCAAGTGCTGGTGTTTGGCCTCGTGTTTGTGGTCTCGGGCTTGGCATTTAAGCTCGGCGCGGTGCCTTTTCACATGTGGGTGCCAGACGTATACCAAGGCGCGCCAACTTCTGTCACCTTGATGATCGGCTCGGCCCCTAAGTTGGCAGCTTTCGCCATCTGTATTCGTCTGTTGGTGGAGGGCATGTTGCCTTTGGCCTTTGACTGGCAGCAAATGCTCATCATGCTGTCGGTAGGTTCGCTATTGGTAGGCAACTTGGCCGCAGTGGCGCAAACCAATCTTAAGCGCATGTTGGCTTTTTCCACCATCGCCCAAATGGGCTTTTTGCTACTGGGCTTATTAGCCGGCGTGGTCAATGGCAACACCAATGGTGCTGCTGCCGCTTACAGCGCAGCTATGTTTTATGCCATCACCTATGTCCTGACGACGCTGGCCACCTTCGGCATCATCATGCTGCTGTCGCGCGAAGGTTTTGAGAGCGAAGAGATATCTGACCTGGCGGGCTTAAATCAGCGCAGCCCTCTGTACGCCGCCATCATGGCAATCTGCTTGTTCTCATTGGCAGGTATCCCTCCAATGGTGGGTTTTTTTGCCAAGCTGAGCGTCTTGCAGCCTTTGATTGATTCACGCCAGCCTTGGCTGATTACGCTGGCTGTGTTTGCAGTCATCATGTCGTTGATCGGCGCGTTTTACTATCTGCGTGCAGTCAAAGTGATGTACTTTGAAGAGCCTACTTCGAAAGAGCCGTTGGTAGCCAGCACCGACGTGCGCATAGTGCTTACCATCAACGGTGCTTTAGTGCTGTTGCTAGGCTTGTTCCCCAGCGGTTTGATGACACTGTGCCTGCAAGCCATTGTCAAAACTCTCGGTAGCTAAGCTACGCGTAATAACACAGCGAGCTGTTCTTCACCTATGGGCCAAACTACCGCTGTCTGGTTGGTCATCGCGCTAGCTTTTACGGCCGCTAACTTGCCGTTTGTGTCGCAGCGTTTGCTGGCAGTCATACCCAGAGCGCACAACAAAAGTTTAGCCTTGCGCCTAGCCGAGTTAGTGGCGTGGTACTTTATTGTTGGCGCTGTGGGGCTGTCGCTTGAAAAGTATTTAGGCCAAATCGCCCCCCAAAGCTGGGAGTTTTATGCCATCACGGCTACGCTATTTATCACGCTGGCGTTTCCGGGTTTTGTGTGGCGCTACTTGCTTAAGCGCCGCGATTAACTGCAGCTACAGCCTATGTCACAAACACTAAAAGAAACGCTTATCAGCAGCCAAACCCTGCTTAAAGGAAGTTTTTTGCAGGTTAAGCGCGACACAGTGCAACTGCCCGACGGCACGCAGGCCACGCGTGAGTATGTAGTGCACCCCGGCGCAGTAGTGGTTGTGCCCCTGCTAGACAACGGCCATGTCGTGCTAGAACGTCAGTTTCGCTACCCTGTGGGCCAGGTGATGATTGAGCTGCCCGCAGGTAAGCTAGAAACTGGTGAAGACCCGCTGCTATGTGGCCTGCGCGAGTTGCAAGAAGAAACTGGCTACACCGCCAGCGAATGGGCCTACGCAGGCAAGATGCACTTGGCCATAGCGTACTCCACTGAAATCATTCACATTTACTTTGCACGCGGCTTAACTGCAGGCAGCCGCCAGCTAGACGCGGGTGAATTTTTAGATGTATTTACAGTACCCATGCAACAGCTTTTAGACTGGTGCGCTGATGGCACCGTGACCGATGCTAAAACCATGACCTGCGTGGTGCATCTAGCCAACCATCTAAACGGGAAACGCCCTATGGCTTGGAACGCTATGCCACGCATTGCTGCGCCTGCTGGCAGCGCTAGCGGCGCTGGTAGCGGCAGTTAGAGCAGGGCGCACGCAATGAAAGTTCTAGACCTGCAATG
>JAYTPK010000303.1:0-18189 GCA_043747295.1 Polaromonas sp.
CACGCCCGCCTTGCCCACGTCGCCCGTCACACGCGGGTGGTCAGAGTCGTAGCCACGGTGCGTGGCCAGGTCAAACGCCACGCTCACGCCCTGCCCGCCTGCGGCCAAAGCCTTGCGGTAAAACGCATTCGACTCTTCAGCGGTAGAAAACCCCGCGTACTGCCTGATAGTCCACGGCCGCACCGCATACATCGTGGCCTGCGGGCCGCGCAGGTAGGGCTCAAAACCGGGCAAAGTGTGGGTGTGCGGCAGGTCGCGCGTGTCATCCGCCGTGTACAGCGGCTTCACGGCAATGCCATCGGGCGTGTGCCAATTAAGCGCATCTACATTGCCACCTGGGGCAGATTTGGCAGCGGCCTTGGCCCAGTCGGCCAGCGTGGCGGTTTTGAAATTGTCGGGCTGGGCGTTAACAGGCTTGGAGTGATCAGTCATAGAGTTAATTTTACCCACAATTTCATTCGTAATTATGAATTCAAAATTCAGTTTCGTGTAAACTACAGTCAATTTCCATTCGAGCTGAACCCACCTCCGTTCGGGCTGAGTCAATATCCGTTCGGGCTGAGCCTGTCGAAGCCTTCACACCAACCCACGCATGAACGCCCCCCTACCCCACAGCCGCCTAAAACCAAGACCTTTATACGAAGAGGTAGCCGAGCTCCTGCGCCAGCGCATCTTTGCAGGCAAGGCCAGCGACCTGCAACCCGGCGCGTGGATAGACGAGCTGAAGCTAGCCCAAGAGTACGGCATCAGCCGCACCCCCCTGCGCGAGGCCATCAAAGTGCTGGCCGCCGAAGGCTTGGTCACCATGAAAATGCGGCGCGGCGCCTACGTGACCGAAGTCAACGCCAAAGACCTGCGCGACGTGTTCCACCTCATGGCCGTGCTAGAAGCCGATGCTGCAGGCACCGTGGCCAGCACCGCCACCGCAGCGCAACTGCTAGAACTGGAAGCCCTGCACCAAAGCCTAGAGAGATCAGTCAAAGACCGCGTCAAGTTTTTCACCATCAACGAAGCCTTTCACGTCAAACTGCTAGTCATCGCCGACAACAAATGGCGTGACCAAATGGTGGCCGACCTGCGCAAAGTGATGAAGCTCAACCGAGCACAGTCGCTTACCAGACCGGGGCGAATTGAAGAATCCCTTGCCGAGCATGCAGCCATCATGGCGGCGCTAACGAGGCGGGATGCTGCAGCTGCGCAAGCAGCGATGCGGGCGCATATTGAGAGTGGGCAGGAGGCTGCAGGTTAAAACGTCTGTCATTTGGCTTCAGCCGACAACCGCATAACAACTAGCAAAGTGAGAGAAAATTTTGTACAATACAGCTTTTAAAAAGCTATTTAGTACAAATGACACAAGCTAACCCCTTCGTTCCCAGAGCCGCATGGCAGACTGTGGTTCGCTTGGCCGCGAGCTTTCCGGTCGTGGCGCTGACTGGCCCCAGGCAGTCTGGCAAAACTACGCTTGCACGGCAAGTGTTTGCCCGCAAACCTTACCGCACGCTTGAAGATGCCGAGACCCGCAATTTAGCGCTTGCAGACCCGCGCGCTTTTTTGGCGCAGTTTCCCCATGGTGCAGTGCTTGACGAAATTCAGCGCGCGCCCGAGCTACTGTCTTATTTGCAAAGTGCAGTAGACCAACGCAGCCAGATGAGTGACTTCATCATCACTGGTTCGCAGCAGTTTGGCCTATTGGAGTCCATTTCACAGTCGCTGGCAGGCCGGGTGGGTTTGGTGCAGCTATTGCCCCTGTCACTGGCGGAAATCTCGCAGGCTGCCAACTTGGCGCGTGCGGGGGCTCCCTCAGACCTCAACACCTTGATGTTCACTGGCGGCTACCCAGCGCTGTATGACGCGCGCCGTGGCACGGGCGCGCAACGCCTGCTGCCCGCAGACTGGCACCGCGCCTACATCGCCACCTACATCGAGCGCGATGTGCGCCAGGTGTTGGGTGTGCGGGACTTGGCGGGCTTTGAGCGTTTTGTACTCATGTGCGCCGCGCGCAGCGGCCAGTTGCTCAATATCCAATCAATAGGAGCCGACTGCGGCATCAGTGCCAGCGCTGCACGGCAATGGCTCAGCGTGTTGGAGGCCAGCTACGTCATTCGGCTGCTACAGCCTTGGCATGAAAACTTTGGCAAACGCCTGGTAAAAATGCCTAAGCTGTATTTTTATGACACGGGTTTACTCTGCCATTTGCTGCGTATAGAAAGCCCCTTGGCACTGGCCACACACGCTATGCGCGGTGCAATTTTTGAAACTTGGGTGCTCACAGAAACCCTGAAGCACCGCTGGAACCAGGGCTTGACTGCAGACGTATATTTTTGGCGCGACAACCACGGCGTAGAAGTCGATCT
The DNA here is from genome assembly GCA_043747295.1 of Polaromonas sp. GTDB lineage: Bacteria > Pseudomonadota > Gammaproteobacteria > Burkholderiales > Burkholderiaceae_C > JAAFIP01. Next base: position 2,355 of record JAYTPK010000303.1, read on the forward strand.
GCTGTACCCACACCAAGGCTTGCTACACCCGGTGGAGATCAAATCCGGCACTACTTTTGCCACCGACTGGTTGCGCGGCTGCGAGCTGTTCAGGCGCTACGCTGGCGAGCGCAGCGCACCTGGCGTGGTGGTGTACGGCGGCAGCGACAGCTTTCAACTGCTCGGCAACCAAGTGATGTCGTGGCAAGGATTTAAAGGATCGACGAGCTAAAGCTGGCCCAAAAGTACGGCATCAGCCGCACCCCCCTGCGCGAAGCCATCAAGGTGCTGGCCGCCGAGGGCCTGATCACCATGAAAATGCGGCGCGGTGCCTACGTGACTGAGGTCAACGCCAAAGACCTGCGCGACGTGTTCCACCTGATGGCCGTGCTAGAAGCCGACGCTGCAGGCACCGCGGCCAGCACCGCCACCGCAGTGCAGCTGCAAGCGCTAAAGGCCGGGCGAATTGAAGAATCCCTTGCCGAGCATGCAGCCATCATGGCGGCGCTAACGAGCCGGGATGCTGCGGCTGCGCAGGCGGCGATGCGGGCGCATATTGAGAGTGGGCAGGAGGCGGCGGGTTAGGACTGAGCAGTTTATATTTGCTACTAATACAATAGCTGTCTGAGCAATAAATACATGGACTACAAGCACTTTTCATTGGTAAAAGTGCTGTTTTAACCTCCATTAACAGATCTAGCCTATCCAAGCCTTAAAGTCGCATTGCTTTTGGCTTCTGCGCTGTGTTATTTTTCTTTTACTGTCACTTGGATAGAAGCATACCAAGCAGCCAAGTCTTCAATGTCTTTATCGCTCAAAGTTTTAGCTATCACGGCCATCACTTCGCTGCTGCGTTTTCCGTCACGGTAGCGTTTAAGTTGCTCTATCGTGTAAATCTCTGGTTGCCCAGCCAGATGCGGTGCATTGGGCAACTGGCTAATACCCAGCGCGCCGTGGCATGTTACGCACATACCCGCGCTTGCTTTGCCTGCAGCAATGTCGCCTGCAAAAGCGGCACTGGTGAAGGTACACAATGCAGCACCCATCACCAGTGCTAAGCCTAATTTTTTCAAGTCACCCATATATTTTCCTTTCAAACATAAAGATAAAGGGTGCATGTTCAGCACATGCACCCCAAAAGTTAACAGCTAGGCAAGGGCCTTAGCATTTAGCTTACTGACCGGTATAGCTGATGCGGTAGATAGCACCTGCAAAATCGTCTGACACCAAAATCGAGCCATCTGGAAGATTGGCTACGTCCACAGGCCTGCCACGGTACTGGCGTGTCGCGCTGTCAAGCCAGCCATCGGCAAACACCTCGGTTTTGTCGGCGGTGCCATCTGCTTTCAGGCTGGTGAACATCACGCGCGCGCCAATCGGGGTGGTACGGTTCCACGAACCATGCTGGGCTGAGAAGATGCCACCTTGGTACTTGGCAGGAAACTTATTGCCTGTGTAGAAGGCCATGCCTAGATCGGCTGCATGTGCGTCCATATACACCTGCGGGTCGGTGATATTGGTGGGCAGTGGGTCTTTGTCATAGCCGTGCTCGGTGATGCGAGTTTTGCCCTGCTTCCACGGATAACCAAAGAACTGGCCCGCCTTGGTGATGCGGTTTATCTCGCCTGCGGGGATGTCGTCTCCCATGCCGTCAGTCTGGTTGTCGGTAAACCAAAGCGTACCGTCTTTGGGGTTGAAGTCATGGCCCACAGAGTTACGAATACCAGTGGCATACACCTCGCGTTTGCTGCCATCAAACGCATTCATGCGCACCATGCCGCCAATACCCACATCGTTGTATATCTTGATTTTGTCGCGTGGCTGCACGTTGTGCGGCTGGCCTAGCGACACATACAACATGCCGTCTTTACCCACTCGGCAAACGCGTGCGCCGTGGTTGTAGCTTTCTTCCTCCACTGGGATCAGCTTGCCTTGACCTACTACTTCGATCACCGCCACATCTGGGCCTTCATAGAAGAATTCTGCAGCAGGGAAATTGAGAACACGGTTGTGTTCAGTGACGATAAGGAAACCGTCTTTGGTCCAGCACACGCCGTTAGGGTTTGTGAATTTCAGCGATGGCGCAAATGATTTAACTTCGGTTGCTGCTTCGCCGCTGTTACGATTGGTCACCGCCCAAACGGTAGTTTTGCGTGTGCCTACAAACAGCATATTGGTCGACGGCGCTACGGCCATGTGGCGTGCATCAGGCACGATAGCGTAAAGCGCTATCTTGAAACCCGGCGGTAGATTTACGCGCTTTAAATTCTCTTTGATCGCATCTGCGTTAGGGCCGGTCTGTGCAATCAGTGGGATATTCAGGTCCGTGGTGGCTACGCGCATTTGTTTAAGCTTATCTAAATTGGCTGGCGCTGTGGCTGCCTGCGCCCACACTCCACTGGCCATGGATAGGCTCGCAATGGCAGTCAGTACGGTTGCAAGACGTTGTCTCTTAAACTTCATGATGACTCCTGGTACTAAATGTTGTTGTGAGCACATCAACCCAAACGAAATAAAGCCCATTTGCGCTGTGCTCAGTTTCATATTGCTACCAACTTTTTCGTCTGTCAGACACTTTGGTGACAAACTTTGCGTGACTAAATGTAATGAATGTTGATAGTCATGGACACAAAATTAACATCTTTCGCACGCAAGATATTTAGATTACCGCGTGGCTTGCAAACACATTGACACATTTAAAACTTATAGCTGCCCACAACGCCTAGCAACCATGCACGTGAGGGTGCAGGTTCATAAAACTGCGCGCTGGCCTGGTTGACTATTACTGAGCCCACATACGACTTGGATGTCAAGTTATCTAGCCGCGCAAACTCACGCAAAGTCCAACTACCCACCTTTTGGTTAAAAGATAATTGCGCAGCTAGTGTGTTGTAGCCGGGCGCAAATTCAGTGTTCAAATCGTTTGCCGCCACTTTGCCTGTGGCACGCCACTCTAGCCCAGCTTGCACAGCGCCACCTGAACTGCTCCATGCTAAATCAGCGAACAGCGTTTGCCGTGGGACTCCGGGAATCAAGTTGCCCGCAGGCACCGTGACACCTTGCGCGCCGGTGCAGGTGGTGGTGAAGCAGGCTTTAAAAGTATCACTGTAGGTAGCGCGCAGATAGGTGTAAGCCCATTGCGTCTTCCAGCCTTGGGCAAACTGCTTTTGATAGGACAGCTCTAGGCCATCGCGGCGGGTGCCCCCTGCGTTTTGAAAGCGTGATCGGCCGCCATTATTGCTCAGCACAACGATCTCGTTTTGTGTTTTGGCACTGAACACCGCAGCTTGCAAACGCGCCTGATCAGGTAGTTGGATCTTGGTACCTAGCTCCCACTGCTGGCTGCGTGCGGGCTTAAGCGCAAGGTTTAAACCTGTCTTGGTGCTGTCTGGGTTGTAGGCTATTTCGTTAAGCGTAGGCGCATCAAAACCCTTACCCCAAGAAGCATAAAGGTTCACGCGATCATTCAGGCTGTACAACACGCCCAGCATAGGCGTGGTACCGCTGTACTTCACACTACCACTGTCGTCAGCATTACCCGTCACGATGTATTTATCTTGCGATTGCAGCTTAATGCTGCTGCGGCGCACGCCTGCATGCAGGCTGACATCTGCTGCGGGCCACCACTGGCCTTGCAGATACTGGTCGCTCGATTGCAAGGCGTTTTCTTCATCGCGGCGCAGTTTGCCTTTCACGCCACAAGTAAACAAACGAACAGCGCCGTTGACACACAGTGGGTCAGGGTTGACCGCTGTATTGGGTACAAAGTTTTCAAACCCTTTGCGCTGCTCTTTCAAGCGATCAGCCGTCAAACCAGCATGCAAAAGCAACGGCCCATTGCTAAGTAGGCGTTTGAATGTCCAGCGCGCCTCTGCTCCGTGGTAATCGCGCTCAAAGTCAACCACTCCACCCGATGAGCTTGGTGCAGATTGTGCGCCCAAGGTAATGGACTGGTACTGCGTTACCTCACGTTGACCGCGGTATCCTGCAAGCTTGAGCACGTGTTCGGCGTTCAAGCGATGTTCAATATCTACCCCTGCTTGAGTTTGTTGGGTAGATTTGCGGGTATCAAATGTTAGTACGGCTGCAGGCACACTGCGCGGTGTGCTCAAACCTGCCAGCGTCACGCCTTGTGCGTCCTGGGCGTCGGGCAAATGCACACGGTTAATCACCACCACCGCTTTGGTGTCTGGACTGATCTTAAAACCCAATCGTGCGTTGATATTGTCTTTTTGCGCTGCGCTGTGGTCACGCCAACCGTCGGTGGTAAAGCGTGACACATCCAACACATAATTGAACGCACCTGTAGCGCCGCTTATTTTTTGCGCAAGCCGATAACTTGACGAGCTACCGCCAGACAAAGACGTTGTCGCTACGGTGTCTGGCCCGCCCTCTTGCGTGGTAACGTTAATCACGCCGCCCGATGAGTTGCCATAAATCGACGAGAAAGGCCCGCGTAGCACTTCAATCTGCTGGGCTGAGCCTAAATCAATATGCGAGACCTGCCCTTGCCCATCAGGCGAATTACCCGGGATACCGTCCACATAAATACGTATGCCGCGCACACCAAATGCAGTACGCGCACCAAAACCTCGGCTGGAGATTTGTAAGTCCTGCGCATAATTGCCGCGATTGTTAACCACCAGGCCCGGCACTGGCCCCAGCACCTCGGACAGATTGACTTGCCATTTAGCATCTTCAATTTGTTTTCGCTCAACCACATCCAGTGAAGCCGGTGTTTCAAAATTTTTACCATCCGTGCGCGTCACATTAATGGTGATGGCGGGTAGTTGTGTAGTTTGTGGGGTGCTGGCAGTTGCACCGCTGGGCACGCTTTGCGCCACTGCAATGGGCAACGCACCCAGTGCAAGATAGATAGCCACAGAGCCGCTGTGCAGAGAAATGTGATGCTTCATATTGTCTCTCTTGTCTGTATGTTGCCCTCCAAGATGGATGGCATATGCCACTAATTTATAGTAGCTTGCACCGACCAACACGATCACTTGCGCGACAAGTAAAAAGTTTTTGTAACAGAAAGCATAGATTCAAAGGCTAGTCTGAGGAGAACTCACATGCTATATATTTAATAGCTACTTGAACAATAAATACTTGGACTACAGGGTGATTTGATCACCAAAAACTGCAATGCACTGCCCGCAGCCATCGCATGCTTGGTAAGCGTGGAAAACGAAAAGCGCGTGCTGGACTGCGGCCTCTTAGCATGTGATGGCGCTTGGGTGGTGCCCGTACGCCTGGGGGCACTGGGTGGGGCGGCTTGCGTCAGGCTGGCCCTAGGCTGCGCTTGGCACTGCGCCAGCGGGTGTGCACAACGGATGGAAGGCGTTGGATGGCTTGGCTCCCCTGCGATGGCGTTTTACCTAAGCGTTGGGGTCGCATCTATGCGCCATGCAGTGCCTCACACAGCTTTGCCAGTGCCCGGGCGGATAAGGGCAGCCCTTGACCATCTTTGCTTAAGGCCCCCACCCGCCCGGTGCGCTGGGCGCTGCGCAAGGGCGTGGCGGTGCTTGATGTCGGCATCGCCCGTGCGCAGTGTGGACGGTGTGGCGGGAATGCTGGCACCGCATTTGCTGGGTTGGCGCATTGGCTGTTAACGCCTGGCTGTGGCGGCTTGCGTCAGGTGTGCATAACGCCTTGATACTGTATTTATATTCAGTATAATTGCATCTCAGCGCACCAAACTACCGATCAAAAACCATGACAACAAAGCACTATGTTGACCTCTTTGAGTCCGTGCAAGTGCGCTCGCGCATGGAAATGAAAGACCTAAGAGGTGCAAACCATGCGCTCTAAAACTACAAGCGCAACGCCACTTGCGCTGCGCTCATCCGCCGCAGAGTATCTGACCTTTATTGCAGCTGGCGGCATGGACGCGGCCAAAGGTGTGCAGGCGCTCTATGCGGATGCAAACGTATGGCTCACCCAAAAGATGCTGGCTGCGCTGTACGACGTGGATGTCAGAACGGTCAACTACCACCTGAAAAAAGTGTTTGCTGACAAAGAGCTAGACGAAAATTCAGTTATCCGAAATTTTCGGATAACTGCCGCTGACGGCAAAAGCTACAACACGCAGCACTACAGCTTGGCTGGCACTATTGCCGTGGGCTACAAGGTGAACTCTGAGCGGGCAGTGCAGTTTCGCAAATGGGCCACTGGCATTATCGAATCGTTCACCATCAAAGGTTTTGCGATGGATGATGAGCGTCTTAAAAACGACGGCTCTATTCTGACCAAACAGTATTTTGAAGAACAGTTGCAGCGCATTCGCGAGATACGCCTGTCGGAGCGTAAGTTTTATCAAAAAATCACAGACATCTACGCCACGTCTGTTGACTACGATGTAAGCGCCCAAGCCACGCAACGGTTTTTTGCCACCGTGCAAAACAAGCTGCACTGGGCAATACATGGGCAAACCGCCGCTGAGGTCGTTTACCACCGGGCCGATGCAAAGCAAACGCACATGGGGCTAGCCACATGGAAGGATGCACCGACGGGGAAAATCCAAAAATTTGATGTGTCGGTTGCTAAAAATTATTTGAATCATGACGAAATGGCGCAACTGCAACGGCTGGTCTCGGCTTACCTTGATTTGGCAGAGAGTATGGCCCTGCGGCAGATCCCTATGACGATGCAAGACTGGGAGACACGCTTAAACCGCTTCATTGAATTGACAGATTTTGAAGTGTTGCAAGATGCAGGCAAGGTCAGTGCCGAGATTGCCAAAGCACATGCAGAGAGCGAATTTGAGAAATACCGCCTTGTGCAAGACCATTTGTTTGAAAGTGACTTTGATCGAGCGCTACTGGCTGTGCCAAAAGTAAATAATAAAAAATAAACCAATTGGCCGACAGCTCCCCACCCAAGCAGTACTGGCGCGACTTGAGGTTCGCGAGCTTAGAAAGTTATCTGGGGAACCGTCCGAAAAAATAGGCCGGTTGAAAATACTTAAGATTGAGTGTGACCATAGGGTTTATCAGTTCTTTGACACTCTAATTGCTACAAATTCAGTAGCTAAATAAGCAATAAATACTTGGACTACAAGCATATTTGACCGGTAAAAAGCATAAATCATGCTCAAAGCATGCCCACCTCTTGCGCCAGCAGCGTGTACGAGCGCTGCTGGGCTGTTGCATCATGCGTCCAGGTGATGATGGCGATTTCTTCCACTTCTAAGGCCTCACTTAGCGCGCGCAGTTTGGCTACTACTTGCGCTGCGTTGCCCACCAGTGCGTCTTGGCGCAGCTTGTTCAGGCGTGGTTGCTCGGCGGCAGAATAGTCGCGGTCTGCATCGCCCGGCGCTGGCAGTGCGCCAATGTGGCCCAGGTTGCGGTCCATCTTCCAGCGCTGGCGGCTTTTAAACTGGTGCCAGGCTTCTTGCTCGGTGTCAGCGGCCAGCGCCCACACGCACAGCGCGGGGTGCGGCTGGGGGGTGATGGCGCTGGGTTTAAAGGTGCTGCGGTAAATGTCCATCGCCTGCTGTGCGCCCTGCCCGTCAGTAATGAAATGGGCAAAGGCGTAGGGCAAGCCAAGCTGAGCTGCCAGCTGCGCGCCGTAGTCGCTGCTGCCTAGCATCCACAGCGCGGGCGCGGTACTGCTGTGAGGAAATGCGTGCACACCGTGGCCGGGGTGGCCCATGGGCATGCCGGTGGTGAAGCTGCCAGCAGGCAGGTCAGCGCCCTCTTGCACCCAAGCTTGCAGCTCTAGCACCTGCTGGGGAAAGTCTTGTGAACGATGGCGGTCAGCGTTCAGCAGCGCCGAGGTGCGCTGGTCGCTACCGGGGGCGCGGCCTACGCCCAGGTCTATTCGGCCGGGTGCCAGCGCGTCCAGCACTCTGAACTGCTCAGCCACTTTCAGCGGCGCGTAGTGCGGCAGCATGATGCCCGCGCTGCCTATGCGTATGCGCTGCGTGCGCGCGGCAATGGCGGCCATCAGCACCTCGGGCGCGGTGCCTACAATGCTGGGGTGGCTGTGGTGCTCGCTCACCCAAAAGCGGTGGTAGCCCAGCGCCTCAGCATGTTGGGCCAATGCCAACGTGTTGCGCAGGCTGTCGGCTTGACTTTGGCCTGCGGCGGCAATCGACTGGTCTAGGATAGATAACTTCATGGTGTTGAGCGGTGTGTATCAAACCATTTTCACACCAATCACTTCATAATGTTGGCATGGCTATTACAAAGAAAAAACATGTCGTCATCATCGGTTGTGGTTTTGGAGGGCTAGAGGCAGCCAAATCGTTGCGCAAGGCCGATGTCGAGATCAGCTTGATTGACCGCACCAATCACCATTTGTTTCAGCCGCTGCTGTACCAAGTGGCCACTGCGGGCCTGGCCGCGCCCGCCATTGCCGCGCCGATTCGCAATTTGTTTCTCAAGCAGCGCAACGTCACTACCTTGATGGGCGATGTGACAGCTATTGACGCAGTGGCGCAGACCATTACCTTAGAAGGCAGCGGCACTGCGGCTAACACCTTGGCCTATGACCACCTGATCGTTGCCGCAGGTGCTACGCACAGCTATTTTGGCAACGATGCTTGGGAGCAGTTTGCACCCGGCCTTAAAACGCTTGGCGATGCGCTAGAGCTGCGCAAACGCATTTTGTTTGCCTTTGAAGCCGCTGAGCGCGAGGCTGACACTGCTCTGCGCGAAGCCCTGCTGACCTTTGTGGTGATTGGCGCAGGGCCCACAGGTGTAGAGATGGCGGGCACGTTGGCTGAGATAGCACGCCACACCCTGCCCGGTGAATTTCGCCGCATTGACCCGTCTAGCGCGCGGGTGCTGCTGGTAGAAGGCGGGCCGCGTGTGCTGCAGGCCATGCCTGATGACTTGAGCGAGAAGGCACTAAAGCAGCTAGAAAAATTGGGCGTGCAAGTGATGCTGGGTTGCAAGGTTAGCGGTATTGATGCAGACGGTATATCAGCCAGCCGGTCTGACGGCACGATAAGCAGCAGCCTGCGTATCCAAAGTAAAACTGTGGTGTGGGCAGCGGGCGTGGCTGCATCGCCCCTGGGCAAACAGTTGGCTGCTACCACAGGCTGCTCCACCGACCGCGCAGGCCGCGTAGTAGTGCAGCCCGACCTGAGCGTGCCGGGCTTTGCCAATATTTCAGTGGTGGGCGACATGGCCGCTGCTAAAAGCCATCACAAAGGCCTAGAAACCAGCGCGCCCGGCGTGTCGCCTGCGGCCAAACAAATGGGACGCTGCGTAGCTAAAAATATGGTGCTGCGCATGCAAGGCAAAGCCACCCAAGCTTTCCGCTACATAGACTACGGCAACTTAGCCACCATTGGCCGCAACGCAGCGGTGGTAGACCTGGCATCGCCGCTGGGCCACTTTAAATTCAGCGGGTATTTTGCATGGCTGTTTTGGCTGTTTGCGCACATCTACTTTTTAATCGGTTTTCGCAACCGCTTTGTCGTGCTGCTGGACTGGGCCAGCGCGTATGTTAGCTTTGCACGGCATGCGCGGGTGGTGGTGGGCAGTGCTTCGTCTAGCAGCCCAACTACACCACCGCGCTAAGCCACTGCTTTAAGCCGTAACTAAACTGCAACCAGCCGCCTACTTATGGCAACTGCCAGTACACATACCTCCACGCGGTGCTAAAGCCCAAGCGCTGGTACAGGGCCTGCGCGCCGGTGTTGTCTTCTTCCACTTGCAGCATCACACTCTGCACACCGCGTGCGTGCGCGGCATGCGCCAAGGCAGCTAACACGCTAGAGCCCAAGCCTTGTCCACGGTAGGCGGGTAATGTGTTTAAGCCGTGTACACAGGCCCAGCCGTGGCTAAATGCGGCAGCGCCTGCTGCCAATGTAGTCATGTTGTGATCGTTGGCTTGGTGCGAATTGGCTTTACACAAGCTGGCAAACACCACGCTGGTGCCTCTGCGATAGTTGCTAACACGCGCTAAGTCGTCCGCGCTAGGCTCTAGGCCTTTGGCAAACACATTCACCCAGCCTTCGTCGGGTTCGTTGGCCTGCTCAACCGCATAGGCAGCATCATTCGCAGCCGCTGCAGGCGCAGTTGCCGCACACAGCGCGGCTGTGGTGGTGGTTAGCATCAAGGTGGGCGATGCAAGACGATAGCCCAGTGCATGCAACTGGGCTGTAAACGGCGCAAAAGCGGGCACAGCGGGCACATCGGGCAGCCTAAATTTTGCCTGCATGCCGTGGCCGGCATACTGCGCAATGATGGCTGCAATCAACGCAGGATTGGCGTTATCTGCCCCATGCGACAAAGGAACTGCGCTGCACGCGCGGCCCATGGACCCACCATCCATTGCCAGCAACCATTGCGCCATGGCGTGCACCCGCTGCGGTGCTACGGCTGCAATAGTGCAGCGCTCTATCCCTTCTACATCTAATAAGTTTTGGGTCATCTCTGTCATATTAAAGATATTGCACCAGCCACATCGCCAGCGCCACAGTAGGCAGTGCCAGCACCGTAGACACCGCTACGCTGGCCGTAATCAAATCCTCAGCGGCAGCGTAGCGCTGCGAAAACAAAAATACATTGGCCCCAATGGGCAGTGATGCCGTCACAATAATCACCATCAATGGCAAACCGCGCAGCCCCAGCAGCCAGCCAGCAGCTGCCACCATCAAAGGCAGCAACAAATTTTTGGCTAATGACAAGACTACAGCAGTGCGCATCTGCGCACCAATGGCTGTGTTGGCCAAAGTAATGCCTACTAATATCAGCGCCAGCGGGCTAAAAGATTGCCCCACCAACTGCAGCGGTTTATCAATCACCTCGGGCAGTTGCAGCCCAGTTTGGGCAAAAATGAGGCCGCAAATAATGGGCAGCGGCACGGGGTGAAAAATTCCATTGCGTGCAGACTGCAGCACCGTCTTCCACACTGCAGGTGGGGTTTGTTGTGTGCCAGCGTTTTCGCGCAACACAGCAAACTCCAGCACCAAAGTAGCCAGTGTTAGCATCACCAACGCATGCAGCGACACAATGGGCAGCAACACGGCCAGCCCCGCCGCGCCGTAGGTAATGCCAATCAGCGCAATACCTATCATCACCGTATTGCTAAAAGTCACCGCCAGTGCCAACACAGCCCCACGGCGGGTAAAGCCCACCATGGCCACGGTTGCACCAAAAAGCAGCCACAGGCAACCAAAATAAGCCGCGATGGTGCGCAGGTCAACCCCCTCGGGGTGCACCTGCGACATGGTGCGAAACAGGAGCGCAGGCAGCACCACCATGAAAATCAAATTAGATAAGTCTTTCACCGCATGGCTGCTGATCCAGCCCAGCTTGCCAGCACCCCAACCTACGCCAATTAACAAAACTACGGGGAATAAAGCATTGAAAACGGTATAACTCATGCTCTAAGTGTAAATGTTGCATGATATATGCCTTAAGTCCAAGTATTTACTGCTTATGTAGCTATTGTATTTATAGCAAAACATACGGCGTCGTATTTTCAGCTTGTAAGTCAGAGGGTTTTTCCTAGTCAATTAGGCCAGCGTAGAGCATGCATTTAAGACAGGGCTGCGCTACCATCATCCTGTTGGTATGTTTTGTGCAATAGCTTTGTTTTTAGCAATCTATTGGCCTGAATTTGTCACTTTGTAAACGCTTCATCAACACGATATGCACTTTTGGAGAACCCTATGTTCAAACACATGAAAAAACTCAGCCTCTTGTCGCTAGCCGCTGCGGCCTTGACCATGACTGGTATGTCAGCTCACGCTGGCAAAACTGTTGACGCTATCAAAGCCCGCGGACAAGTGGTCTGCGGTGTCAACGTTGGTTTGGCCGGCTTCTCGGTCGCTGACAGCAATGGCGCTTGGACCGGCATGGACGTAGACCATTGCAAGGCTATTGCCGCTGCAGTTTTGGGCGACGCTACCAAAGTCAAGTGGGTGCCCCTGAACGCCCAGCAGCGCTTTACGGCCCTGCAGTCTGGCGAAGTAGACATATTGAGCCGCAACACCACCTTCTCGCTCACCCGCGATGCGTCACTGGGCCTGCACATGACCGCAGTCACCTACTACGACGGCCAAGGTTTTATGGTTCCCGTCAAAGGTAAAGTCAAGAGCGCTAAAGCGCTTAAAAATGCAACAGTGTGCGTGCAGTCTGGCACTACCACCGAAAAGAACCTGACCGATTACAGCAAGGCCAATAACCTGAACATGAAGCCTGTGGTGTTTGAAAAGCAGGAAGCGGTCAACGCAGCCTACTTTTCTGGCCGCTGCCAGGCTTACACTACGGACGCATCGGGCCTAGCGTCTGTGCGTAACAAGGAAGCCAAAGACCCGAAAGAGCATTTGATCTTGCCAGAGCTGATCTCTAAAGAGCCACTAGGCCCTATGGTGCGCCGTGGTGATGACGAGTGGTTTGCCATCGTTAAGTGGGTGGTGTACGGCTTGCTAGAAGCTGAAGAGTATGGCGTGACCCAAGCCAACGTAGACGCTATGGCCAAAGACAGCAAAGACCCCGTGGTTGGTCGCTTAACCGGTAGCGGCGAAGACACAGGCAAGCTGCTGGGCTTGGACAAAGACTGGCTCGTGCGCGCTGTGAAAGCTGTAGGCAACTATGGCGAGATTTTTGAGCGTAACGTTGGCCCAAAAACTGCCCTAGCCTTGCCACGTGGCAGCAACAACCTGTGGAACCAAGGTGGCTTGATGTACGCACCACCAGTGCGTTAATTGAAACACTTTTTAGCCAGCTGATTTAACGCAATAGCGTTTAAATCGCATACGGGCCGCACCCTTAGCAGTAATGCACCAGGTGCGGCCCGTTTTACATTGTGATTTTCCCGTTGTGATTTTCCCGCTGTGGTTTTGTTTATTTTGTAAAGACTGCCTATGTCCGATTCTGCCCCCACACCACACAAGATGATTGAGGCGCGCAGCATGCCGCCGCCCAAACGCAGCGCCTTTTCTTGGCGCAGCAAACAAGCGCGTGGCGTGGTCTACCAAGTGGTGGCACTGGGCACGATTGGTTTTTTAATTTGGCTTTTGGTCAGCAACACGCTGGGCAACATGAAGGCACGCGGCATTCAAAGCGGTTTTGACTTTTTACTGCAGCCCGCAGGCTTTGACATTGGCGAAGAATGGATTGGCTACGACTCTAGTAACCAATATTGGCGCGCGTTTTTAGCGGGCTTGGTGAACACCTTGCGCGTGGCCATCATTGGCATCTTCCTCACCACCATTTTGGGCACCTTGCTGGGCGTGGGACGGTTTTCGCGCAATGCGCTGGTGCGCGGCATTTGTTATGGCTATGTTGAGATGTTTCGCAATATCCCCGTATTGCTGCAATTGCTGATGTGGTATTTGCTTTTTACCGAATATCTGCCGCAGGTGGAAGACGCTTTGCAGTTTAAGGGCTTGTTTTTCTTAAGTAAAAACGGTATTTCATACCCTAGCCCGGTGTGGCAGCTAGGTCAAAATTTAGCACTGCTGGGCGCTGCAATTGGTGGAGTAGTGGCCTATGTGTATGCAGGCCGTGCGCGTGCAAAGTTTGACGCTACCGGCCATCTCAGCCCAGTGCTGTGTGTGTCCATTGCTTTGGTCGTTGGTGGGGCTGTACTGGGATGGCTGGCGGGTGGTGCGCCCAACGAATGGAACATTCCTAAGCTGACTGAAACGCAAGTTGAAGGCGGCGGTGCGCTGTCACCCGAATATTTGGCGGTCACCATTGGCTTGGTGCTGTACACCTCTGCGTTTGTAGCGGAAGTGGTGCGTGGCGGCATTGCATCGGTATCTTTGGGGCAGCACGAGGCCAGTGCATCGCTGGGCTTGTCGCGTGCGCACTCTATGCGCTTGGTGGTACTGCCGCAGGCTCTGCGCGTGATCATCCCACCGATGACGAATCAATTTTTAAACTTAACCAAAAACTCATCGCTGGCCGTGGCTGTAGGTTACCCAGATGTGGTGTCGATTGCTAATACCTCGCTGAACCAAACTGGCCGCGCGGTGGAATGTATTGCCATCATCATGCTGATTTACCTGACCACTTCGTTAGTCACCTCAGGCTTTATGAACTGGTTTAACGCCCGTGCGGCTATCAAAGAAAGGTAGGCCCAACCATGTCTGATGTATTCGTTTCTTTACCAGCACGCCCTGCTCCAGTTAAAACTGAGGGCTTAGTGCCTTGGGTGCGTAACAATTTATTTGCCAGTGTGCCCAACGCTATTTTGTCGTTGGTGATTCTTGGTATTGCACTGTGGGCTGCATGGGGCGCTATGGGCTGGGGCATCGTCAATGCCGTCACTGCCGCTAATGCTGACCTGTGCCAAGCTAACCGCGGCATAGGCGCTTGCTGGGGCGTGGTGAATGAAAAAGCGCGCTTGATTGTGATGGGTCGTTATCCGCGTGAGGAGCACTGGCGCCCAGCCTTGGCCACCGTGTTGCTACTAGGCTTAGTGGTCAGCAGCTGCAGCCCGCGCTTTTGGAAAGCTTGGTTGCCGCTGCTATGGGTAGCCGTGCTGGCTGCGTTTTTTACGCTAATGGCTGGTGGCGCATTCGGCTTAGGTAAAGTGCCTACCGACCAATGGGGCGGCTTGCCGCTAACCATCATGCTAACTGTCATCTCCATGACCATGGCGTTTCCTATCGCCGTGGCGGTGGCACTAGGCCGCAGGTCTAACATGCCTGCTATCAAAAGCCTGTGCGTCATTTATGTTGAGCTGATTCGCGGAGTGCCGCTGATCTCGGTGCTGTTTATGGCGTCGTTCATGCTGCCGCTGTTTATGCCCATTGGCAAATCGCCCGATGTGCTGATTCGCGTGATTGTGGGCATTACCTTGTTTGCTGCAGCGTACATGGCAGAGATTATCCGCGGCGGCTTGCAGTCACTGCCCAAGGGGCAAACCGAGGCGGCTGCCAGCCTGGGCCTGGGCTACTGGCAAACACAGCTCAAAATTGTGCTGCCGCAAGCATTGGGCACCGTGGTGCCAAGCATCATGAACAACTTTATCTCGTTGTTCAAAGACACGTCGCTGGTCACCATCGTGTCGCTGTTTGAGCTGACTGGTGCATTGAGCCTAGCGGTTGGGTCAGACCCGAACTGGCGGCCTTTCAAAATCGAAGCTTATTTGTTCATTGCCGCCATTTACTTTGCCTGCTGCTTTGCCATGTCGCGCTACAGCTTGTGGATTGAAAAGCGCGTGGCTGTGGGTAAAGCCCGCTAGCGTTCATGCCCGCCAGCTCTGGCCCGTTAAAAAATTAAGGAATAAAAATGACAGAACCCATCATCACCTTCGACAAAGTCAACAAATGGTATGGCAACAATTTTCATGTACTGCGTGATATTGATTTGACCATCACCCAAGGTGAACGCTTGGTCATTTGCGGGCCTTCTGGCTCTGGCAAATCCACGCTGATTCGTTGTATCAACGCCCTAGAAGACTACCAAGAAGGCACGCTTACCGTGGCGGGCTCGGCGCTGGGCGACGACATTAAAGCCATAGATGCTGTGCGCCGCCAAGTGGGCATGGTGTTTCAGCAGTTCAACCTGTTTCCGCACCTCACCGTGCTAGAAAACCTCACGCTGTCGCCCACGTGGGTGGCTGGCATGCCCAAAAAAGAGGCGGTTGAGCGCGCCATGGTGCAGCTAGAGCGTGTGCGCATTGCCGAGCAAGCCCAAAAATACCCGCTGCAACTGTCTGGTGGCCAGCAGCAGCGCGTAGCCATTGCCCGCGCACTGTGCCTCACGCCCAAGATCATGCTGTTTGACGAGCCAACCTCTGCGCTGGACCCCGAGATGATCAAAGAAGTGCTGGACGTGATGATCAGCCTGGCTGATGGCGGCATGACCATGCTGTGCGTTACGCACGAAATGGGTTTTGCCCGCCGCGTCGCCAATCGCGTGATCTTCATGGAAGCCGGCCG
>JAYTPK010000304.1:0-3703 GCA_043747295.1 Polaromonas sp.
AGGCGCGCTGTGCGGTTGAAAAAACACCAGGTCACCGCCATGCTGGTCGCCCGCCTTCACATTGCGTGCTTTAAAGAAATGGTTGTAGCCCACCTCAAACAAATCTGCCGCACTGGCGTAGCTGGCAATATGCCCACCCAGCTCACCATAGGCCGCGTTGGCTTTGGCCACCATCGCCAGCGCGTTCCAGCGCATCAGCGAGCCGAGTTTTTCTTCAATCGCCAAATCACCGGGAAAGCTGGGCTGCTGGCTCACATGGATGGTGTTGACATACGGCGTGGTCAGCTCAGGCTGCCAGCCCACGCGCTGCTCGCGTGACAGAGCCACCAGGCCATCCAAAATTTGCCGCGCACGCTCAGGGCCTTGCGCTGCGACCAGCGCGGCAAAAGCATCGCGCCACTCTTGCGTTTCTTGCGGGTCGGGGTCTGTTGTGTCCGTTCGTCCTGAGCTTGTCGAAGGGGTCACGAACCCTTCGACAAGCTCAGGATGAGCGGGCGGAACGGGGTTAACGATAGGCTCTAAAAGATGGGCAGATGTAGCGGCATTCATAGCGTGTCACTGTAGCCAAAATAGCACAAAATGTGCTGCTGTAATGCATTGCTAAAACAGCTGTTCAAAGCATAAAATGCTTTAAATTAAAGTAAATCAGCATAAAAATATGAGTCAGTCCATAGATGCCGTAGATTTGCGCATTCTGCGCGAGCTGCAGCAAGACGGCAGCCTTAGCAATGTAGAGCTGGCCCGCCGCGTGCACCTTAGTGCATCGCCGTGCCTAGCGCGCGTGAAGGCGCTAGAGGCCAGCGGCGTGATCAACCGCTATGTGGCGCTGGTCAACGCCACCGCGCTGGGCTTGGGGCTCAATGTGTTTATCAACATCAGCCTGCGCACGCAAAGCAAGCAAGCGCTGGCCGATTTTGAACAACACATCGCCGAGCACGACGAGGTGATGGAATGCTATTTAATGACCGGCGACAGCGACTATTTGATCCGTGTGGCCGTGGCCGACATGGCAGCACTGGAGCGTTTTATTCTGGACCAGCTCACGCCCATCCCCGGCCTGGAAAAAATCCGCACCAGCTTTACACTTAAACAAGTGCGCTACAAAACTGCGCTGCCTTTGCCACACTAGCTACCAGCATCAACTACTTGCTGTGTGGTGTTAGGTTTTGCAGCATAAATACGACCATACTCCATGGGCTTCGATTTGAACTAAGCTCAGTTTTAAAAGTCCACCACCTATGCCTTTATCTTTGCGTCATCTTTGCCACAAGTTAGCTATATTTTTTATAGCAACTTGTGCAATAAATACTTGGACTTCAGCCCAAAACATTGCTGTAAACACAGCTAAGTCAGTAGTCACCACACCCCAAGTGCAGGCCGAGCTGCTGGCTTATGTCCCTGACGGTGTGGAGCCCGGTAAAACCGTGATGGTGGGGCTGCAAATCACCCACAAGCCTGAGTGGCACACGTATTGGAAGAACTCTGGTGACTCGGGCCAGCCCACTGAGCTGCAATGGACGATGCCTGCAGGCGTGACAGCAGGCGACATTCAGTGGCCTACACCTAAAAAAATTCGCATTGGCACGCTGGCTAATTATGGCTACGAGGGCACGGTGCTGCTGCCTGTGCCGCTAGAGGTCAGCCAAATGTTCAAGCCAGGCGTGCTGAGCAATGACCTAGAGGTCAAGCTTAAAGCGGTGTGGCTGGTGTGCAAGCAAGAATGCATTCCCGAAGAGGGCGAGTTTGTTATCAAGATTCCGGTCAAGGGGTCGACTGCGTTAAGTAGCTCTGCATTTGCAGCAGCTAAGGCTGCCAGCCCGCGTGATGTACCTAACCTAGATGTGGGCAAAAACACTGCGCGCATCGTAACAAGCACATCGGGTGACAAGCTAGAGTTCAGCATTCACAACCTGCCTGTGGCACTGCGTGGCAAAACCTTAGCGCTTTATCCTGAAACAGCTGAGGTGCTGCACAACGCTGCAACCTGGGGCAGCGATGCAGTGCAAAGCTGGCAAGGCGAGGTGTGGACAGCGCAGATGCCCTTGTCTGCCCAGCGCAGCGCCAGCCCGCGTGACATGGCCGTGGTGCTGGCCACTGAAGATAGCCAAGAGGCCTACCGCGTGCAAGCTGCCGTGCTGGGCGACTGGCCCAAGGTGGCCGCGCCTGTGCAAGTGCCGCCCGAGCTAGCCGCCGCATTGAAAGCCAACGCCGCCAGCCAGCAAGCGCCCGTCAACGCGGCAGGCCAGCCACTGCACAGTGACGCGATGAGCTTTCTGCCAGCATTGCTGCTTGCGTTGATCGGCGGCATGATTTTGAATTTAATGCCCTGCGTGTTTCCGGTGTTGGCGATCAAGGTGATGGGCTTTACCCAGCAGGCGCATTTGTCTAGCCGCACAGGCGGTGAGACGGTGGGCGGCAAATCGTCCATGGTCAGCACTGGCGTGGCCTACACCGTGGGCGTGGTGCTGAGCTTCGTGGCGCTGGGCGGCCTGATGCTGGCGTTGCGCGCAGGGGGCGAGGCGCTAGGCTGGGGCTTTCAGCTGCAGTCGCCCGCTGTGGTGGCGGTGCTGGCAATACTGTTTACTTTAATTGGCTTGAACTTGATGGGTGTGTTCGAATTTGCCAATGTACTGCCATCCAGCATTGCCACATTGCAGGCAAAAAATCCACAGATTGATGCATTTTTATCAGGCGTGCTGGCCGTGGCTATTGCATCGCCCTGCACCGCGCCGTTTATGGGGGCGTCGCTAGGTTTTGCACTGGGTTTGCCTGCGTGGCAGGCGTTGTCGATCTTTGCGGCCCTGGGTGTGGGCATGGCGCTGCCTTATCTTTTAGCCAGCGTCATCCCAGCGGTGGCGCGCTGGCTGCCGCGCCCCGGCGCGTGGATGGACGTGTTTAAAAAAGTGATGGCTTTTCCTATGTTTGCCACCGTGGCTTGGCTGGTGTGGGTACTGGGCCAGCAAAGCGGTGTCGACGGCGCAGGTGCACTGCTGCTGCTGCTGGTAGGCATCAGTATGTTGGTGTGGGGCTTTAGCTTGCGGGGCCGTAGTAAGTGGGTGGTTACTATAATTTCCATAGCTGCTCTAGTAATGTTTACTTGGACTACAGGCAGTTTTATTACCCAAAGTTTGCCTGAAACTACGGTAGCTTCTGCGCTTGGGGGCTTGCAAAGTGCAGCCTCGCAAAATGGGCAAACCGGTGGCGGACAAAGCAGTAGCTGGCAAGCGTGGGAGCCAGGCAAGGTAGACCAGCTGCTGGCAAAAGGCCAGCCGGTATTTGTCGACTTTACCGCTGCATGGTGCGTGACTTGCCAGTTGAATAAAAAAACTACCCTCAACAACGCTGACGTGCTGGCCGATTTCAACGCCAAAAAAGTGCAGCTACTGCGCGCCGACTGGACACGCCGCGACCCCGCTATCACCCAAGCCCTGGCTGCGCTGGGCCGCCAAGGTGTGCCCGTGTATGTGCTGTACAAGCCCGGCAGTGCCCCTGTGGTGATGTCAGAAATTTTGAATCATGCCGACGTGCGCGCGGCCATTGCTAAACTTTAGAGCGTAGTTTTTAAAAGTGCAATTTTCAGCACAGACATTTATCATTTTTTGCTAAGGAGTTTGTTATGCAACGTCGTCACTTTGTTATCACCCCTATTGCTGTAACCACTGCGGCCGCAGCGGCCACGTTGATCGCCGCAGCGCCCGCCATA
>JAYTPK010000305.1:0-5695 GCA_043747295.1 Polaromonas sp.
TGTGGGTTACGGCCAAGGGCAGGAACTGGCTGTCGATGGCATTTTTTTCTTGGTCGTGCTCAAAGTGTTCAATCAGTTCAAAGTAGCGCCCGGGCACCAAGCCGCGGTGATTGCCTGCACCAGTGAAGCTTTTGGCTTTGGCTTCAAACTCTTCCAGGCGGAGTATTGCCAAACTGTTGCCGCCCTCGGTGCTGTTAAACGCCAGGGCACCCGTGTATTCAAATACCTCGGTTTGCATTACCGCGCCTTGCACGCGATTGGTGGCTTGCTCACTGTATAAGGGGAAGGTGGGTTGCTTGAAGTCAAAGCTTTGCACTGCCACCTTGGAGGGCTGCAGGGTGCGCGCGCCGTTCCATTGGTCGATGGTGTCGACTTTTTCTTTAACATTGCCGCCTTGAAAGCGTACGTACACCACCGGCTCCATGGCGGGGGCTTGGGTGGTGTTGTCGCTGATGACCAGGGTGTGGCCGTCGGCGCTGTGCTCAAACCAGTAGCTCCAGCCTTTTTCTTCACAGCGACGGTTAAAGTAATTGAAGTCGGTCTCGTCGTATTGCACGCGAAAGGTCTCCACGGGGCCAGGGTTGGCGACGGTGAATTTAACGTCTTTGAACTGGCTGTAGTCGGCAAACAGCTCTTCTAGCGTGGCGACCAGGGTTTGGTTATGAAAGATATAGTGGTCGCGCCGATGCTCCAGCAGCTTGGTCCAAGGGGAAACGGTCAGTTCATACATGGCCAATCCGCCATCAGAGCCTGCGTGCCGGGCGGCGGTGACATAGCCGTTAAAGTAGCGCGGGGTGCTGGTGTTGGCTTGGTCCAGTTCCACCGTAACCATTTTGCCCATGAAGTCTTTGAGCTCGATAAACGCATCGTCACTGATCAGCTTGAGGGTGTAGTCAAAGGCGGCGTTGAGCTTTTCGGTGCCGTCGAAGTTTTCAAGAAACACCTGGGATGTGGGGCCGTCATTGTGCGGAAACACGATCTTCATGATCCGATGGGCTTGGCTCATGAGTAAGTTTTGCAGTGCGGTTAACGGCGCGTTCATATCAAGACTCCCTGGACTAATTTGTCGGCGGTTTGCTGGGCTACTGACAGCAGCTTCTTTTAGTACGCGAATGTTAACTAAATGATGCAGATTTGAGCGTGAAAATGCGCCAGCAATTACTTTCAGTTACCTTACACTTGCGGCAAACGTGGATTATTGCGCAGTGTCAAGCAGAGCAGTTTTGAACATGTTGATTGAGCTCAAAAAGCCACTTTTACCAACGAAAAGTGCCTGTAGTCCAAGTATTTACTGCTCAAGCAGCTACAAAATAAATAGCACCCACATTTAGCTTGTAGTTTACCTAGGCCTTGTTAGGCTTTGTATATTGCAGCCACTTCATCAGCAGTCAACCACCGCCACTGCCCGGCAGGCAAGTCCCCCAGCCCTAGTGATCCCATGTTGGCGCGATGCAAGCCTTCTACCCGGTTACCCACCGCTGCAATCATGCGTTTGACCTGATGGTATTTACCTTCAGTCAAAGTTAAATCCAATGTCAACTCGCCAGTGGCCACGCACGCGGCTGCTAGTACCGGCTTGGGTGAATCATCAAGCACCACGCCCTCCAGTAACTTAGCGATTTGCTGGTCATCTACCGCATGTTTACACGTGACTTGGTACAGCTTGGGCACATGGTGCTTGGGTGAACTTAAGCGGTGGATAAACTGGCCGTCATCACTGAGCAGCAGCAGACCAGTGGTGTCTTGGTCCAGACGGCCCACGGCTTGCACGCCTTGAATCGCGTTTTTGTTAGGCCGCAAGCGCAGCGGGCTGGGCAGCAGGGCGTAGACGCTGGGCCATGCGCTGGGCTTGTGCGAGCACTCGTAGCCTGCGGGTTTGTGCAGCAGCACATAGGCCTTGTCATGGTAGTACCAGTCTACGCCTTGTACTTGATAACGCAAACCTTCTGCTACAAAATCAGTAGCTGCTTGAGCATTAGATACTTGGACTACAGCAGTATTTTCTTGGTAAACATACACTAAACCCTGCTCTATCAGGCCGGTGCACACACGGCGCGTGCCATGGCCTTGGGTAAACAATATGTCGGCTAAATGCATAAGAGCTGGGTATTTTTATTGTGATGTAGCAGTAGCAGACGTAGCTGTCAGTGCGTTAGATGTCGCGCTTTTTGCAGCGGGTACAGTTTTAGCGGCTGCGGTTTTGGTATCCGATGCCATCTTCACGGGTGTGCCAGCGCGCTGCACTAGCGGCACACCTTTTATCATGTTGATCATGTCCTCGCGATCTAGGATGCGTGGGAAGCCTTCTATATTGAGGTCAAATTGCACTTTGCCGTCCGGCAAAAGCTTGGGCTCTGGCATAGCAGCGCTTTTGCACTGTTTACCGCAGGACAGCGGGACATCACGCTGCATTAGGCGGGCAGCTGCCAAGGCCTGCGCACGTTGCTCTGGGCTGGTAAAAGGATTGACGGTGGTGACACGCACGGTGGTGATCTTGCCTTGGTAGCTGGACGCCATTTGCATGCCGCCGCTCAAAATGGCTTTGCTGTCAACATCGCGGATCAACGGGACGCTTGGGGCGGGCGCACCCTTGGCGCCCGAGGCGGCTGTTTGCGGCGTGGCGGGTAGCCCCAGAATATTGGCCTCTTGCGCCAACGCTATGCCGCATGCTAATGCCGTCATGGTTGCCACAGTAGTGAACGAAATTAAATGCTTCATGGCTAGATTTTCGCTCAAATCGCTATGATGCTGGCATGAACTTGCAACGCCGCTTTTTTCACACCCGATTACTTGGCTTACTGGGTAGCTTAAGCTGGGCTAGCCATGCGCTGGCGACTAGCGGGCCCCTACTGGCAAAAACGGCTGCCCCGGGCATCGACCCCACAGGTTATTTGGTCAGCGAAAAACTTGATGGCGTACGCGCCCTGTGGGACGGCACCACGCTGCGCTTTCGCAGTGGGCGCACCGTGACAGCACCCGCGTGGTTTACTGCCAAGCTGCCGCGCACACCGCTAGATGGTGAACTGTGGCTAGGGCGTGGCCAGTTTGACAAGCTATCGGGTATGGTGCGCAAGGCGCAGCCAGATGATGCGCAGTGGCAGCAGATTCAGTACATGGTGTTTGAGCTGCCCAGCGGTGCAGGCAAGTTTGAAGACCGCGCCATTGAACTGATTAGCATTGTCAGCCGCGCTGCGTGGCCGCAGCTGCATGCGGTAGAACAATTTAAACTGGCCAACCCCGCAGCACTCAAAGCCAAGTTCAAAGACATCACGGCACTAGGCGGCGAAGGCCTGATGCTGCACTTGGCCAGCGCCCCTGTTATCAATGGCCGCAGTGATGTGCTGCTCAAACTTAAGTTACAAAAAGACGCCGAGGCCACCGTGGTAGCGCACGTACCCGGCAAAGGCAAATACACAGGACAACTGGGTGCACTAGAAGTGCAAACTGCACAAGGCCAACGCTTCAAACTGGGCACCGGTTTATCAGACGAGCAACGTAAAAACCCGCCCACTATCGGCAGCACGGTCACATACACGTACCGCGATGTAACGCCTAACGGCATACCTCGGTTTGCTTCTTTTTATCGGCCACACGACAGCTATTAACTGCCACGCCGGCCCGCACGCCAGAACACAAAGCCACCTTGCTACAACCAAAAATCGCATGAAAAAAGCACTTCAAAAACTTGCCGCCGTATCCGCCATATTAGTAGACCGCCGCACTGCGCGCCGCACGCCCAGCGGGTTTGAGCTGGTGCTGTCCGACAAAATTGATTTTGTGAACGCCGCCGATTGGGACAGCTTGGCCGTGCAAAGCCTGTTTTTATCACGCGACTACCTGCGCGTGCTAGAGCGCTACAGCCCCAGTAACCTGACCGCACGTTACGCCATGGCCTATGCCGACGGAAAACCTGCCGCCATCATTCTGGTGCAGCGCGTGACAATTACAGGCGACCGCTTTAGCAAGAAAAAAGACAAAGAAAAACTGCACGATAAAACCATAGAAAAGTATGGCGAACATTTACTGGTGTGCGGCAACGTGCTGGTGTGGGGCCCGCGCGGTGTAGCCTTTGCAGATGATATTGCGCCCGATCAGCTGTGGCGCGCCGTAGGTGAGGCTATTTACCGCCTGCGCCGTGCAGACAAACTACTGGGTGAGTCAGACCTGATCATGGTGAAAGACTTCTCAGGTGATGACGCCACCGCACAAGACACGCTGCGCCTGTTAGGCTACCGCAGCTTAGAGACCGAGCCCGACATGGTGCTGGACATCCGCCCTGAATGGAAAAAACCTGAGGACTATTTAAGCAATCTGACCAGCAGCTACCGCAGCAACGTAAAAAAACTGGCCAAGGACTGCGCAGCGGCGAGCGTGACTTTTCGCCTGCTAGAGCCTGCCGAAATGCTGCAACGAGCAGACGAGCTACACGCCCTGTACCTGCAAGTGCACGAAGGCCAAGGCCTGCGTTTAGCTACGCTCAACCCGCTGTATTTACCTGCTATGGCGCAAATTTTAGGTGCACGCTTTCGCTGCCGCGTGGCCGAGCTTGACGGCAAAGCAGTAGGATTTGTCACCATCGTGCATGATAACGATTGCGCTATTGGCTACTACATAGGCTATGACAAACCCAGCAACGAAGCAGCGCCGATTTACCTCACCTTATTGGGCAGCTGCATTGACGACGCGATAGAGATGGGTGCTAAACAACTGTCGCTAGGCCGCACCGCGCTAGAACCCAAAGCCAAGATGGGCTGCAAACCAGTGGCCACCAGCTGCGCAGTCAAGCACCGCGTATCAGCCATTAACCCATTGCTGTCCGCCATCACCCGCAACGTGAGCCACAACGAGCCACCTGAGCGCAGCCCGTTTAAAGTGGCGAAAGAGTCTAAAGAATCGGCACAGGCTGCAGATTAAAAGCTTCTGCGCAATTTTTATAGGCTCAGGGCTTTGGCTTAGTGGCGCTTTGGCGCTTTGATTTAGGTACCAGCTCGTCAATCAAGTCCGCACTAGGTATGCCCGAGAACAGCGCTGCAGCACGCATTTTGATCTCTTGCAGCTCAGTGGCGCTTACGGTGTATTGCCCGGTGGTTTGGTTCACTTGCACGGTGAACTCTACGTCTTTGCCGTTATTAGACAACATGCCGCAGCTAAAGTCGTAGTCTTCGTGCTCCCAGGGCAGGCCTTTGGCATCTAAATCGTAATCTTGGTATTGCACGCCGCTGATCTCGCCGCTGGCAAGATTGAGCATAGCTTTAGAGGTGATGACCTCGGCGAATAATTCGTCAGAGATGGTGACAGGTACTTTCAAATCCACGGCTATTCCTCAAAACAATATAAAACGCCAAACTGCAATGCGCAGTTTGGCGTTACCTTAAGTGGTGGAGCTGGCGGGAATTGAACCCGCGTCCGAAAACATTTTTCCTTATAGTTCTACATGTGTAGCCGTTAATTTTTGTCTCGCCCAATGTGTCGCGCAACGGCACGCTACACACCAGACCAGTAGCCTATTGTCTCGTCCAACGCTAAGCCACCCAGCGCCAGACCATCCGATGTAAATAAGCTTGCAGCCGAGAAGTTTTAAGTTGCCCTAAAACCCCTTTGCCCATCCCACCGGAGAGATGTTGCAAGCCTCTCAGCGATTAAGCTGCGAGTGCGAAACGTTCGTCGTTTGCAGTTAGGTTTTTTGAATTTGTTT
>JAYTPK010000306.1:0-11659 GCA_043747295.1 Polaromonas sp.
TTCCCGCCTTTGGTTTGATCGCAGCAATTTATGCGCTAACCATTATTGCTAGCTTTGCAGGCGACAAAGTCAAGATGAAAGAAGTTTTGATTTTGGCCACCATTTTGGCTATAGGAAGCTACATGGCTTTTATCGTGCTGCTGAAATTGCAGATCCCAGTATGGCCGGCCTTTCTAGGTTAAGCGGAGAATAAAAAAATGGATTTACTCAATAACTTAGCCATTGGTTTTGGCGTAGCGTTTACCGCGCAAAACCTGATGTACGCTTTTATCGGTTGTATTTTGGGCACCCTCATTGGCGTGCTGCCCGGCATTGGCCCTGTGGCTACCATTGCCATGCTGTTGCCTGCAACGTATGCATTGCCACCGATTGCCGCCTTGATCATGTTGGCCGGTATTTACTACGGCGCGCAATACGGCGGCTCTACCACGGCTATTTTGGTTAACCTGCCGGGCGAGTCTTCATCGGTGGTCACTTGTATTGATGGCTACCAAATGGCCAGGCAAGGCCGAGCGGGCCCCGCGCTGGCCGCTGCTGGCTTGGGCTCTTTCTTTGCGGGTTGCGTTGGCACCTTGATTTTGGCGGCCTTTGCGCCCCCATTGACCGAGTTGGCATTCTTGTTTGGCCCAGCAGAGTATTTTTCATTGATGATTTTGGGCTTGGTTGGTGCCGTGGTATTAGCCTCAGGGTCACTGCTTAAGGCGATCTCGATGATTTTGCTGGGCTTGCTGCTAGGCTTGGTGGGCACCGATGTGAACTCTGGCGTAGCGCGTTTTAGCTTCGATATTCCAGAGCTGACCGACGGTATTGGCTTTGTAGTAATCGCTATGGGCGTGTTTGGTTATGGCGAGATCATTACCAACCTTGCCCAGCCAGAAGATGAGCGCGAGGTGTTTACCGCCAAAGTGCAGGGTTTGTTTCCTACCAAGGCAGACTTTAAAGCCATGGCTCCGGCCGTGCTGCGTGGTACGGCATTGGGCTCATTGCTCGGTGTGTTGCCTGGTGGCGGTGCGCTCTTGGCGGCTTTTGCAGCCTACACTATTGAAAAGAAAATTCCTCTGAAGCCGGGTGAAATTGCTTTCGGTAAAGGCAACATTCGCGGTGTAGCAGGCCCTGAGTCTGCTAACAATGCAGGTGCGCAAACCTCGTTTATTCCCTTGCTGACCTTGGGAATTCCACCTAACGCTGTGATGGCGCTGATGGTGGGAGCGATGACGATTCACAACATCCAGCCTGGCCCTCAGGTGATGACCAGCAACCCAGAGCTGTTCTGGGGCTTGATTGCGTCCATGTGGATCGGTAACCTGATGCTGATTATTCTTAACTTGCCGTTGATTGGCATGTGGATTAAATTGTTGACTGTGCCCTACAAGTTCATGTTCCCGGCCATTGTGCTGTTCTGCGCCATCGGCGTTTACTCCACCAATAACAATACCTTTGATATTTGGATGGTGGCTGCGTTTGGTTTTATTGGCTATGTGTTTGCCAAGCTAGGCTGCGAGCCAGCACCACTTTTGTTGGGCTTTATCTTAGGCCCCATGATGGAAGAAAACTTGCGCCGTGCGCTGCTGCTATCACGTGGCGACTGGAGCGTGTTTGCCACACGCGGAATTTCAGCAGGCTTCTTGATAGCGGCGGCCGTATTGCTGATTATTGTGCTGCTGCCCTCGGTGAAAAACAAACGCGAAGAAGCCTTTGTGGAAGAATAAGGCTAGCGCTTAAGTTGTAAAACATTCCCTGTAACGGCAACTTCGGTTGCCGTTTTCTATTCATAATGCAAGTTATGAAACGTCGCACACTCACTTTAGCCGCTGCATTATTAGTGGCCTTGCCTTTTGCCTTACACCCGTGGGCTGCCTCAGCGCAAAGCTACCCTAGCAAACCTATCCGCCTGATCGTGCCTTTCCCAGCCGGTGGCGCTACCGACATTTTGGCCCGCGCCTTGTCCAACAAGCTGGGTGAAAAGCTGAGCCAAAGCGTGGTGGTAGACAACCGCCCTGGTGCAGGCGGCACCATTGGCTCAGACGCTGCTGCCAAGTCAGCAGCAGACGGCTACACGCTGCTGTTGGCGACGTCTAGCACGCACAGCATTGGCCCGGCCATTAACCCCAAAATCCCCTACAACGCGTTTGAAGACTTCACACCGCTGGGCTACGTGGCCAGCTCGCCTAATCTTGTTTTAGTGCCTAATAGCTCGCCAGCTAAAACCATACGCGAATTTATCGACCACGCCAAAAAGAATCCCGGCAAGCTTAACTACGCCTCCAGCGGCAATGGCACCATCGTGCACCTGACCACCGAGGTGTTCAAGGCTATGTCTGACACTTACATCGTGCACATTCCGTACCGTGGCACGGCGTTGGCTATTCCTGATTTAATCAGTGGCAAGGTGGATGTGCTGTTTGACTCTTTGGTCACTGGCTTGCCGCATGTTAAAGACGGCAAACTGCGCGCACTGGCTGTCACCAGCGCTGCGCGCAGCACGCTAGCGCCGGATCTGCCTATTGTGGCCGAGGTGCTGCCCGGCTTTGAGTCGACCACTTGGTTTGGTTTGTATGGCCCTAAAGGCTTGCCTGCAGACGTTGTGCTGCGCATCAACACCGCCATGAACGCTGCACTGGCCGACCCCGAGGTCAAAGAGCGCTTTGCCCGCCTGGGTGCAGAGCCTACTGGTGGCAGCGCCCCGCGCTTTGCGCAAATTGCGCGCGCTGACTACGACAAGTGGAAAACCATCATCGCGCAGCGCAAGATCACGGTCGATTAAACGCAATCAGCCTAGGTGAAAAGACCCGCTTAGTGCCCTTGCGACCCACGGTGTGCCCAGCCCGTGGTGTGCTTTTCAACATAGCTGAAAAACTCATACATCGCCATCGCCATGGCACTGATGACAATCAAGCCTGCAAACGCCAATGGCAGGCGCTGCTGGCTACCTGCAGTTTGCATGAGCGAGCCTATGCCCGAGTCACCAGCCGTCATCTCGGCCAACACGGTGCCCACAAATGCTAGCGTAATGGCGATTTTGAGCGAGGCAAAAAAGTACGGCATCGAGCGCGGCATGCCCACTTTGGTCAGCACGTCCCAGCGCTTAGCGCCCAGCACACGCAGCACGTCTTCAAGCTCTGGCTCTAGTGTGGCCAAGCCGGTAGCAATGTTGACCGTGATGGGAAAGAAGCTGATCAAAAATGCCGTCAAAATGCCGGGGCCTACGCCAATGCCAAACCACACTATCAAAATAGGCACGATAGCGGCTTTGGGCACGGCGTTAAAGCCCACCATAATGGGGTAGAAAGCCGCATAAGCTAGGCGCGATGAGCCCACTAAAAAGCCCAGCAGCACGCCCACCACAATAGACAACGCAAAGCCCACCATAGTGACCCAAAAGGTTTGCCATGCAGACTTGAGCAAAGCCTCTTTAAACTCCACCAGCTCTTTGGCAATTTGCCATGGGCTGGGGAATATGTAGTCAGGAATGCTGAACACCGTAACGATCAATTGCCACAGCAGCAGCGCAATGGTCAATACAACCCAGGGTGCAAAACGCTCAATATTTTTGTTCATACATTGCGCCTTTATTGCGGTGTTTGCGCCGCAGCGCTGGGCTTGCTGCCTGGTTTACGGATAGCGCCAATATGCTCGCGCAGTTCCAGCACGATGTCACTAAATTCTTTGGTGTAGGTAATTTCCAGGTCGCGCGGGCGGGGCAGGTCAATGTGTTTTTCCACCATCAGGCGGCCTGGTGACTTGCTCATGACATACACCTTGTCGGCTAAAAATACCGACTCACGCAAGTCGTGGGTGACCAAAATTACGTTGAATTGCTGCACCGCATGCAGGTCGCGCAATATGCACCACAGCTCCTCGCGCGTAAAGGCGTCTAGCGCGCCAAATGGCTCGTCTAGCAGCAGCATTTGCGGCTCGTGGATGAGTGCGCGGCAAATGCTAGCACGCTGCTGCATGCCACCTGATAGCTGCCACGGAAACTTATCTTCATAGCCGCCCAAGCCCACGGTTTGCAGCAGCCTAGAGGCGCGCTCTGCATACTCTTTGCGTTTGGCTTTGAAGTTGCTGCGGTACGGCTCAACAATTTCTAGCGGCAGCAGCACGTTGTCAAGCGTGGTGCGCCACGGCAACAGTGAAGGCGCTTGAAACGCCATGCCACTGATCTTGAGTGGGCCAGTCACTGGCTGGCCGTTGATTTTGATACTCCCTTTGCTGGGCATTTTCAGGCCCGTGGTCAGCTTCATGAAGGTAGATTTGCCGCAGCCCGATGGCCCGACAATAGCGATGAATTCGCCTTTACCTACCTTGAGTGTGATGTCTTCGACCGCAAAATTGCCTTGCGCCAGCAGCGCATCGTTGTAGGCAAGCCAGACATTTTGAAAATCGACAAATGCAGAGCTTGCGGAGGCTTGGGAGATCATAAAATGACTGTTTTAGGTGCCAAATAGGCTTATAGTCCAAGTATTTATTGCTTGTGCAGCTATCAAAATAATAGTATAAGGTGAATGACGCTCACCTTGTACTCAAAGTGCTAAATTTACTTTTTAGCCACTAATGGCAGTATGTTCAGCTCAGTATCGTTGGGTAAAAAGCTGGCGTTCCACACGGCCTCGGGCATCACGCGGGTTTTGGTGTTGAACGCGTCAGACACTTGGCTGGCCATCAGGCTTAAGCGGCCAGGGACCACTTTGCCAAAGCCATCGCTACGTGCGTCCGGGCTGTTAATGGAGGTGTCAATCGCCAGTTGAAAGCGGCGGGTTTCTAGCTCGGTGTTAATGATGCCATCACGCTGCTTAACAAATTCAATCGCGGCTTTAGGGTTGGCCATCGCTTCTTTGGCACCCTTGGCAAAGGCGCTTAAAAAGGCTTTGATTGCAGCTGGGTTTTCTTTCATCAGCTTGGGGCTGACGATAATGGCGTTGCCGTAGAGTTTCACGCCGTTGGTGGCGTAGGGGATGACGGTCACCTCGTCAGCTTTCACACCGCGTGCTTCCAGGTTAAGCAAGCTGGTGAAGGTAAAGCCGGTAATCGCGTCCACATCGCCACGCGCTAGCATCGTTTCGCGCAGCGGTGGGTCCATGCTGGTCCACTGCACGTTGGCTACGTTGTTGGCCTTGGCAAAAATCGGAAAGCTGCGGCGGCCAGCGTCAAACACTGGGGCACCCAGTTTCTTGCCATTCAAATCGGCGGTCGTTTTGATGCCTGATTTTTTCAGCGCCATCACCGATGCGGGTGTGTTGTTGTAGACCATCATCACAGCCACTGGCTTGTTAGGTGCGTCTGGGTTGTTGGCATGAAACTCCATGAGCGCAGCAATGTCTGCAAAGCCCATGTCATAGGTACCCGAGGCAACGCGGGTGACTGCACCGCCTGAGCCGTTACCTGCGTCAACAGTTACGTCTAGTTTGGCGTCTTTAAAGTAGCCTTTAGCCGCAGGTGTGAGAAACAGCGCGGCTGGGCCTTCAAAGCGCCAGTCGAGCTGAAATTTAATCGGTGTGTTGGCCTGCGCCAAGGCAGTGCCAGTAACGCAAAAAGAGGCTGCTGCAGCCAAGGCTAACGTGATAAAACTGCGGGTTTTCATGGGAGTTCCGTCGAAAAAAATGATAAGACTTCAAAGTTAGCAATTGAGATGCCAATACTTGAATGACTTGTGTTGCCTGCTAGGTGTCTGTGTCTACCCCTTAGCGCGGTCTCCCTGAGCTGATCGCATGCACCAAAACTGTACAAATTGATACACGGTATGTAATTATGCCAGTACAGCTCGGGCCAAACCCCACAATAAGGCTAAGCTAAACCCTAGTTTTTGTAACCGCTCCATTGGTGAAATGGCACTCACCAGTGTGCACCTTGGCTGTGCGCAAGAGGCTGCAAAAGGCCGATGTCACGTCAAAGTCAAAAATATATTGCACAATAAACGGTGTTAACCAGCAATCACCTAAAACCCCCCACGTATATGAAAAATCGCCGTAAAGTCCTTGTAAATATTGCTCAAGCAGCTACGTTATTTGTAGCGCCTACCTCTGCTGTGTGGGCACAATCAGGCGGCGAAAAACCCATCAAAATCATCGTACCGTTTGCACCAGGTGCGGGCACTGACGCGGTGGGGCGATTGGTGGCGCAAAAATTATCTGAAATTTTGGCCGTACCCGTGGTGGTAGAAAACCGCACCGGTGCTAGCGGTGCCATCGGCGCTAAATATGTGGCCGATGCTGCGCCCGATGGCAACACCTTGCTGCTGGCCGCTGCGCCATTTACTACAGTGCCTGCAGCCATACCTAATGCAGGCTACGACCCAGTGCGCCAGTTTGCCCCTGTAGGCATGATTGCCAGCGGCCCGCTGGTGTGGGCAGTTAGCAAAGGCCTGCCCGTAAAGACATTGGCCGACTTGGTGGCCCTGGCCAAGGCCAAGCCAGGCGCACTCAACTACGGCTCCGCAGGCGCTGGTGGCATTAACCATTTGGTGCTGGAGATGCTGAAAAGCCGCAGCGGCACATTTATCACCCATATTCCGTACAGGGGCATTGCACCTGCCACGATGGACATGATTGGTGGCCAGATCCAAATGGTCACTGGCACGGTGCCTGCGCTGAACCCGTTTATCAAAGATGGCCGCGTCAAAGCCCTGGCAGTCACCAGTGCCAAGCGCAGCCCCGCGTTGCCTGATGTGACCAGCATGGCTGAGGCAGGTTTTGCAGGCTTTGATGTGCTCAATTATTTTGGCCTGATGGCACCTAAAGCGACACCTGCTGCTGTGGTTGACCGCCTCAATACAGCGCTGGCCAAAGTAGTGGCCTTGCCCGATGTGCGCGCCCGCTTTTTAACTGACGCGCTAGAGCCCGCAACCGGTTCGCCTGCGCAATTGGCTGAATTTATTGAAAAAGACTACGGCGGCTGGCGGCGTGTGGTGGCTGCGCAAAACTTAAAAATTGACGCGGCTTAAAGGCATTTAGCTGATGGTTAGCTTTAGAGTTAGCCAGTTATGTACGGTTCTTAGAGAGTTGTCACTGTTTTAGGTGCTTACAGGCCTTGAATACTAAGTGCATAGTGTCATATGCTGATGTATTCGTAAAAATCACCACCCAAGACTGCAATGACTCCCCCAACACCTACTCCCCCGCATTGGCGCTTGGCGCGTTCAAGCCGCTTGCTAGCGGGAGCGGTACTGGTCGGTGTGGTGGGCGTAGCCACTTTGGGCTGCGCCAACAACCAACAACAAGCATGGGAGAGCCGAGGCCCATCGCGCACCCAAGCCTTGGCCGATGCAGTGGGCATGCCCACAGCAGACACACACCAAATTACCGACTTCACGTGGACTGACGCATCGCGCCAGCGTGATGTGCTGGCCAAGTTGTATTTACCAGCCCAGCCAGCGGGCCAAGCCAGTGGTCAGCCCGTACCATTGGTGGTGTTTTCGCACGGTATCGGCGGCTCGCGTGATGGTTACACCTATATCGGCAAATACTTGGCCGCTAATGGCATAGCCGCGCTGCACCTGCAGCATGCGGGCAGCGACCGCAACATTTGGTTTGGCAACCCACTGGCCATGGTCAGCCGGCTGCAAACCGCTGCCAAAGAATCTGAGGCGATAGACCGCGCCAAAGACGTATCTTTTGCACTAGACCAAGTGCTGGCTGATGCCGCACTTAGCCCGCGCATTGACGCATCGCGCATTGCCGCTGCAGGCCATTCCTATGGCGCCAACACCACACTACTGGTGGCAGGTGCCCGCGTGCAGCGCGAGGGTCGCACGCTAGACTACACCGACGCGCGCATCAAAGCGGCTGTCATCATCAGCGCGCCACCGTTTTACGGTGAAGGCAATCCGCAGTCGATTTTGGGCGGCGTGGCTATCCCCACTTTGCACATTACCGCTACGGGTGACGAGAT
Organism: Polaromonas sp.; assembly: GCA_043747295.1. Taxonomy (GTDB): domain Bacteria; phylum Pseudomonadota; class Gammaproteobacteria; order Burkholderiales; family Burkholderiaceae_C; genus JAAFIP01. The sequence goes on from JAYTPK010000306.1 coordinate 7,888, forward strand.
CAAAATTCCGGGCTACTACTCGGGCGCGCAAGACCGCGTCACGGTGTATGAGGCCATTGGCTCGGCCACAGCCAATGCTGCCAAAGCCTTGGCGGTGTTCAAAGAAGGCTCCCACAGTATGTTTACCGACCGTTTGGGCACTGGCGGGGCCGAGCTGAACCCGAAGGTCAAGATAGCCACCCGTGAGCTGACCTTGGCCTTTCTCAAGGCGCGTTTTGCGGGGCAGGGCGCAGACCTGGGCGACTGGCCCGAGCGGCATAAGGCGCTGTTGGCCCGGTTTGAGCGCAAGGGCTAGGGATGAGGCTAAGGCTAAACGCTAAAAATGCGTGAAAAGCGGCTTGTTTGAATACCAAACTTGAAAAAGCAGTTATTCAGTTACAAACGACAATGCCGCCCTAATTGCCCAATAAAATGGGGGTTCAATCACCTACATGACCTCCCATGAGCGAAGCTACTAACACTGTCCGCTTTGTGCTCGACGGCACCATCGTCGAAGCCCAAGGCAAACGCCGTACCACCACCGTGCTGGATTACCTGCGCGAAGAACTGCACCGCACGGGTACCAAAGAGGGTTGCGCCGAGGGCGACTGCGGCGCGTGCGTGGTGCTGGTGGGCGAGCTGAACTCCGCTGGCACAGCCATTAACTACGTGCCCAGCAACTCTTGCATGCAACTGCTGCCATCGCTTGACGGTAAATCTGTCAAAACCGTTGAAAGCCTGAAGGCCAAAGACGGCACGCTGCACCCCATCCAGCAAGGCATGGTGGACTGCTTTGGCTCGCAGTGCGGCTTTTGCACGCCAGGCATTGTGATGAGCTTAACTGGCCTTGTGCAAACCAACGCCTGCCCTAACCGTGCGCAGATTAACGATGCGTTAAGCGGCAACCTGTGCCGCTGCACCGGCTACAAGCCCATCATTGACGCGACATTGAAGGCCTGCCAGCGCCCCGCTGCTGAGCTCAAAATTAACGACACCGCAGACGTGGCCTTGCTGCAGCAAATTGCCCGCGAAAGCGAGCCTACTGTGGGTTTGGACGGTCAGATCATCACCCAGCCCGTGGTGCGCACTAAAAAAGGCAGCGAATTCGTATCGCCATCCACCATCGACGAAGTAGCCGCGTATTTGGTTAAACATCCTCAGGCCACTTTGCTGGCAGGCAGCACCGAGATTGGCCTGCAAGTGAACAAGCAGTTTGTGCGGCCTGAACATATCGTCTACTTGGGCAATGTGGCTGAACTCAAAGCTGTCAAAGATAACGAAGACACCTGGAGCATTGGTGCTGCCACATCGCTCACCGTGGTTGAAAATTTGGTGGCCAAGGCGTACCCCGATTTTGCCGAAGTCATTCGCCGTTTCGGCTCGCCCCCCATCCGATCTACCGCCACGCTGGCAGGCAACATTGCCAACGGCTCACCCATTGGCGACACCATGCCCTGCCTGATGGCGCTGGGCGCTACTCTGGTGCTGCGCGCAGGCGAGAAGACGCGTAAGGTTGCACTCGATGCCTTCTACACCGGCATGAAAACTAATGTGCTGCAAGCTGGCGAGTTCATTGTGTCGATAGAGCTGCCCAGGCCTAAAGCAGGCCAAGTGTTTCGTGCCCACAAAATCAGCAAACGTTTTGACCAAGACATCTCGGCCACTGTGGCCGCCATTCGCTACGAGCTGGTAGACGGCAAATTAAAGAATGTGCAAATTGCCTACAACGGCATGGCCCCGTCACCCTGTCGCGCACCCAAGATGGAAGCAGTGATTGAAGGCAAATCACCCGCCGATGTGCGCGCTGCAGCCATTGATGCAGCTATTACCGCCAGCTTTCCTGCACGCGATGGCTTGCGCGCTACTTGGGCCTACCGCTCGCTGGTGGCACGCAACTTGATAGTGCAGTTTGTTGAAGAATCGCAAGAGAAAGAGGTAGCTTGATATGAACGCACCCACCACCCTCAAAGAGCTGATGCCAGCATCGCCTGATACAGATAACAAGGGCCAGCAAGGCCAAGACATCATCCACGAAAGCGCCCACCTGCATGTAACAGGTGAGGCCGTCTACACCGATGACATTCCTGAGCTGCGCGGCACGCTGTATGCAGCACTCATTTTGTCGCCTGTAGCGCACGGTGAGCTGATTGGCGACGGAATTGATTACGCTGCCATCATGAAAGAACACGGCGTAGTAGCCGTGTACACCGCCAAAGATATTCCTGGCGAAAACAATTGCGGCCCCATCATCCATGACGACCCGTTTTTAGCCGATGGCAAAGTAGAGTTTTTAGGCCAAGCCGTGGCCGTAGTGGTAGCCACCGACATGCTGTACGCCCGCGAGGTGGCCAAGCGTGCCAAAGTGCTGGTGAAAGAACTGCCTGCACTGCTGACCATTGAGGAAGCGCTAGAGGCAAAGAGCTTCATCATGCCCGCCAAAGGCATTACGCGTGGCAAGCCTGCCGAAGCTATTGACAACGCCCCCCACAAAATCACTGGCAGCACCTACTGCGGCCAGCAAGAGCAGTTTTACCTGGAAGGCCAAATAACGTATGCCGTGCCACGCGAGGATGATCAACTGACCTTGTATGTATCTACCCAGCACCCCGATGGCAACCAGCGCGAAGCTGCTGCTGCGCTGAACCTGACCACCAAAGACGTAGAAGTGATCTGCCGCCGCATGGGCGGTGCGTTTGGTGGCAAAGAGGGCAATGCCAGCATCTTCAGCCAGTCCGCTGCGCTGGCTGCATTCAAACTGAAAAAGCCTGTCAAGCTGCGCATTAACCGCGACGACGACATGATGGTGACCGGCAAACGCCACGATTTTCGTATTGACTACACCGTAGGCTTTGACGACACAGGCCGCATCTTGGGTGCCGACTTTATGTTGGCCAGCCGCTGCGGCTACAGCACCGACTTTAGCGGCCCGGTGAATGACCGCGCTGTGCTGCACATCGACAACTGCTACTACCTGCCGCACCTGCACATCATCAGCCACCGCTGCAAAACCCACACCCAGTCGGGCACCGCGTTTCGCGGCTTTGGTGGGCCCCAGGGCATGTTTGGCATTGAAACGGTGATTGAAGAAATCGCACTTAAAACCGGCCTGGACGCGCTAGATGTTCGCAAAGCTAACCTGTACCAAGACCCCGCTGTCAGCGGCGACCTTGGCAGCATGACCACGCAGTACAACCAAGTGATTGAAGACTTTATTGCCGACAAAGTAATAGACCAGGTTGAGGCCGAGTCAAAGTACCGCGCCCGCCGTGACAGCGTGAACGCTTTCAATGCCAAAAATAAATACCGCAAAAAAGGCGTGGCTTTAGTACCGCTGAAATTCGGCATCAGCTTTACCGCCACCATGCTAAACCAAGGCGGTGCGCTGCTGAACATTTACATGGACGGCTCGGTTAGCGTGAACCACGGCGGCACCGAAATGGGCCAAGGCCTGAACACCAAAATGCAACAGGTTGCTGCTGACGGCCTAGGCATACCCGTGCGCTATGTGCGCGTGAGCGGCACCGACACACAAAAGGTGCCTAACGCATCCGCCACTGCAGCATCCAGCGGGGCCGACATCAACGGCGCAGCGATTAACAACGCCTGCGACCAAATGCGTGCACGCCTGGCACCTGTGGCTGCGCGTATGCTGGGTTGTGATGCCGAGGACATCATTTTTGCCCAAGGTGCAGCATCCGTTCGGCAAGACGCCACCCCCGTTCGTCCTGAGCTTGTCGAAGGATTTACCCCATCTTCGACACCACCCAAACCCAAGCAAGTAGACTGGAAGAGC
>JAYTPK010000307.1:0-39901 GCA_043747295.1 Polaromonas sp.
GAGGCGCGTGCGTCAGACGAGTACAAGAAAATGATCACCGAGAGCAATTCAGACGACATCGTCTACAGCAATTTCTACACCGGTATCCACGGCAACTACTTAAAGGGCAGCATCCGCAATACAGGCATGGACCCTGACAATTTGCCCGAGAGCGACCCTAGCAAGATGAACTTTGGCGGTGGTGGTGAAGCGAAAGCTTGGAAAGACATTTGGGGTTGCGGCCAAGGCATTGGTGCTATCAAGCAAGTTAGCTCTACTGCTGAACTCGTGGCGCGTTTTAAACGTGAGTACGCAGAGGCTAAAGCGCGGATTGCTTAACTGAGTGGTTTTCAGTGGTTGAGCTTGGGCTCAGCTCAATTGCTATAAAAAATATAGCTATCCGAGCAATAAATACTTGGACTACGAGCTGATTAGCTTGTTAAAACAGGGTTCGCTGCATGCAGCAAACCCTGCCCAATTACTTGGGTTGTTTTTTTTGCACTTTGGCAAACACCGGCCCCCACACAGGGTGGCCACGTTCAGCGCGGGTCAGCTCAAACCCCTTATCTGTTGCAAATGCCTCGGTAAACGACTTTTCACACAAGGCACTGCGGCGGGTCACGCAGTAGAGAAAAGCTTTGTTTTTATGGGCCTGCAGCTGCTCGCTGATTTGGTTTAGCCCCAGCTTTTGGCTCTCAAGCAGCTTAGCTTCGGCGCGTTTGTATTCACCCTGGCTGAACGCTGCTGTGCCATCGCGCAGCGCCGCAGCACCTGGCGACACAGCAGATGCAGCAACAGGGGAGGGTGGCGGCGCAGCAGGTACCTCTGCGGGCATTGCGGGCGCGGCTACAACGGGTGTAGGCGTTTGCGTGGGAGTGGGCTCTGCCGCTGGGGTGGCACAACCAGTTATGAAGGTGGCAAAAACGCCAGACAGAGTGGCTAAAGCGACTAAAGCGGCTAGACGGCTTAGGGTAGAGAGGGTCATAGCAAGTGTGTCTCGTAGCTAAATTTACTGTTGCGCCAACATAGGCAACTCTAGCTTAACTCAATTTAGAACTTATTCAAACTTATGTACTAATTTCTGCGTTTTGCCAGCTTCAATTTTCATGCGGTAGGTGCGGGGCGCAAAATCAGCGTTGCGTACCGTCACTACATGGTCGCCAGCGTTTAAGGTCAGTTGCGTGAGTGGAGGCGATACGCCCATATTTTTGCCGTTCACCTCAACCTGACCCCAAGGGGTTAAGGCCAATCGCAGTTTGCCAGTGGTGACATCAGCGGCAGTACTAGGGGCACTGGCTGCAGCTGTGCTGGGCGCAATGCTCTCTCCCGGGCTGAGCGCAGCCGATGGAGGCACGGTAGACGCTGGGGCAGCGACTAGGGTGGTGGAAGATGCGTTGGAAGATGCGTTAGAAGATACAGCGGCTATTGGCAACGATGGGCTGGCAGATGAATCAGGCGATGCATTTGATGAATTGCTGGGCGAAGTATTGAGGGATGTGGAAGCAGGTGCTGAGTTAACAGAGGGTGCCGCAGCACCTGTGCTGATAGATGCTGGACTGTCAGCAGGCGTGCTAGGTACCACACGTGTACTGGTGGGGCCTGAAGCTGCCGCTTTGCTGGTGGCTGCACTGGTAGCCATAGGTGGCAACACCTGCACCTGCTGGCCTTGCCACAACCATGCTGCGGTGGCAACTAAGGCTACTACCACCGCACCCACCCAAAGTCCGGTGGTGTTGCGTGAAGGATTGGCATACTGCGTTGCCTCTGCGTCAGGGGCCGATTTGGTAGGTGGGAATGTAGGGTCTTGCGCTGCAACTGACAGGCCTTGGGCTGAGGCAGTCACGGGGGCCGGGGCTGTTGGCGAGATAGGCTCAGCATCGTGGTCGGCGCTGTGCGCACCCCAGCGGCGCAACTCACGTGCAAACTGGCCTGCGCTGCGGTAGCGGTCATCTGGCTTTTTGGCCAACGCTTGCATGACGATGATAGATAAATCTTGTGGGATGCCTGCATTTACCTTGTGCGGTGCCTCAGCAGGGGTGTGGGTGATGCGTTCTTGCAATAAAGCCAAAGTCGGCGCAGTAAAAGGCACTTTGCCGCACAGCAGTTCATACAGCATCACACCTAGCGAGAACACATCGCTGCGGGCATCTACTTCTACCTTAGGGTCAAACACGCTTCGCACCATCTCAGGCGACATGTACTGGGGTGACCCCGCCACCACATCGCTGCTAGCAGCGTTAGTGGGGTTTGCTGCTAGTGCGGTAAATTTTGCCAGGCCAAAGTCCAAAATTTTGGGGCCATTGGTTTTGGACATAAACACGTTGGCAGGCTTGATGTCACGGTGAATCACGCCAGCCTTGTGTGCATGGTCTAGCGCCAAAGCCAACTTACCCACCAATGCCACTGCTTCGCGCTGCGCAAAGGCGGGGCCTTGGGCAATGCGCATGCGCAGGTCGCTGCCTTGCAGCAGCTCCATGGCCACGTAGGGAAGCTCACGGTTTAGCATGCTGCTGGGCGCGCGGCCAGCGTCGTACACCGTAACGATGTGCGGGTGGTTTAGCGTAGCGGCGGCGCGAGCCTCTTGCAAAATAGCAGCGTCTACCGTGGCGTTGTCAAAGCCGCCCGAGGTTTGGTCATTTTGGGTGTACAAGGTTTTGATGGCGATGGTGCGGCCCAAGGTGGCATCAAAAGCCTCAAATACTGCGCCCATGGCGCCGTGGCCAATCATGTTGTCCAGCCTGTACCGTCCTAAATAGCCGTAGCTGGCCATGCCCGCATCACCGCCTTGGGAATCCATGGTGGTGGCAGCAAACGTAGACTGATCAAACGTGGACGACATAAAATTTTTAACAAACTAACCAAAAAAATGACGGTATTGAGACGTGAAGCAAGGGTTTTTGCGAATTAGAGTTTCCAATAGTCTCATTACACCGCATATATTGCACTTTTGTGCTGACTTAGAGCACCTTGTTACCTTGTGTGCACATGCCGTGCCAAGCTAAGCGCTCAGTGGTATTTATACCCAAAGACATTGCCCAAAGCCTGCTCTGACGGTTTTACTTATCCTTGCAATTAGGAGCTTATTGGGTAAACCCTTAAAATCCTAGGTTATTAACCCCATTTTCCATGACTGCACGCCCCGCTATTTTTAACGACGTGTCGCTGTTTCCGCGCGATGCTAAACCGCTGTCCAGCTACCGTAAGTACTGGGCCGCCCGTTTTGGCGTGGCCAAGTTTTTGCCCACGACCCGCGCCGAGATGGACGCACTAGGCTGGGACAGCTGCGACATCATCATTGTGTGCGGCGACGCGTATGTAGACCACCCCAGCTTTGGCATGGCCGTGATTGGCCGTGTGCTAGAAAACCAAGGTTTTCGTGTCGGTTTGATCTGCCAGCCCGATTGGCAAAGTGCCGAGCCTTTTAAGGCGCTGGGCAAACCCAACCTGTTCTTCGGTGTGAGCGCGGGCAACATGGACAGCATGATCAACCGCTACACGGCTGACCGCAAAATTCGCAGCGACGATGCCTATACGCCTGGCGGTCAGGGCGGCGCACGGCCAGACCGCGCAGCCTTGGTTTACAGTCAGCGCTGTAAAGAGGCCTACAGTGAAGTGCCCATTGTGCTGGGCGGCATCGAAGGCTCATTGCGCCGCATTGCGCACTACGATTATTGGCAAGACAAAGTGCGCCGCTCCATTGTGGTGGACAGCAAATGCGACCTGCTGCTGTACGGCAATGCCGAGCGCGCGATCATTGAGATTGCGCACCGCTTAGGCGCTAAAGAAACTATCGACCAGCTCACCGACATTCGCGGCACGGCTTTTGTGCAACGCCAAAACCCCGAAGGTTGGTTTGAAATTGATTCAACTGATATTGATGCCCCAGGCCGTGTAGAGCAGCACGTCAACCCCTACATGATGAGCGCTGATTTGGCGCGCGAGCAGGGTGGGTCTTGCGCCAAAGAAGAGGGCGTAGTGTCAGTGCAAGCGGGGTTGCCTGCTTTAGATGATTCGCAGAAGATGCGCGGGCTGATGGATGCCAACACGTCCATTCTCCCTGTGCCTGTCCAAGGGTTCGCGGGTACTCCGGTAGGCTCCGTGCGCAAAGCAGATAAAGATTCAGGCTTTACCATCAAGCCGCTGACCTTCGTGCCCAACCCAGCGCTGGCTAAAAATAAAATCAAAGTCCCGCCGCGCGAAAAGTCAGTTATCCGCCTGCCAAGCTACGAACAGGTGCGCGCCGACCAAACGCTGTATGCCCACGCCAACCGCGTGCTGCACTTAGAGACCAACCCTGGTAACGCCCGCGCCCTAGTTCAAAAGCATGGCGACGGCACCACGGCACGCGATGTATGGATCAACCCGCCGCCCATTCCACTGACCACGGCGGAGATGGACCTGGTTTTTGACTTGCCTTACGCGCGCAGCCCGCATCCGTCTTATGCCGATGCCAATGGCTCACACGATGGTGAGACCAAAATCCCTGCTTGGGAAATGATCCGTTTCAGTGTCAACATCATGCGTGGCTGCTTTGGCGGCTGCACTTTTTGCTCTATCACCGAGCACGAAGGCCGCATCATCCAAAGTCGCTCGGAAGACTCGGTGATCAAAGAAGTTGAGGCCATTCGCGACAGCGTGAAAGGCTTCACCGGTGTCATATCTGACTTGGGTGGCCCCACGGCCAATATGTACCGCATTGGCTGCAAGTCACCCGAGATCGAATCTGCCTGCCGCAAGCCCAGCTGTGTGTACCCTGGCATTTGCCCGAACCTGAACACCGACCACAGCGCGCTGATCAAAATGTACCGCCGCGCTAGGGCGCTTAAAGGTGTCAAAAAGATTTTGATTGGCTCGGGCCTGCGTTATGACTTGGCCGTGCAGTCTCCGGAATATGTCAAAGAATTAGTCACCCACCACGTAGGCGGCTACCTGAAAATTGCACCCGAGCACACCGAAGGTGGGCCACTAAGCAAGATGATGAAGCCAGGCATCGGCAGCTACGACAAATTCAAGCAGCTGTTTGAAAAATACAGTGCCGAGGCCGGTAAAAAGCAATATCTCATTCCGTACTTTATCGCCGCCCACCCGGGCACGAGCGACGAGGACATGATGAACTTGGCCGTTTGGCTCAAGAAAAACGGCTTTAGAGCCGACCAGGTGCAAACCTTCTATCCCAGCCCCATGGCCACCGCCACGGCCATGTACCACAGCAATCGCAACCCGCTGCGCAAAGTAACCCGAGACTCTGAGACGGTAGACATCGTGCGCGGCGACAAACGCCGCCGCCTGCACAAAGCCTTTTTGCGATACCACGATGCCAACCATTGGCCGCTGCTGCGCGAGGCCTTAAAAGCGATGGGCCGCGCTGACTTAATCGGCAACGGTAAACAGCATTTGATTCCTACATTTCAGCCGATGACCGATGGCAGCTATGCAGGTGCTCGGCGTAAAAACTCCAGCACGGTGGGCGCCAAAGTCAAAGGTCGTACCGGTGGAACCAGCAGCGCTGCAACACCCGCAGCGCCTATGCGAGTAGCTGCCAAACCTGGCCGCATGTTGACGCAGCACACGGGTTTGCCACCTCGCAAGCAAAAGTAGCTACTATCGATTTAATAGCTGTCCGAGTAATGAATACTTGGACTACAAGGCGATATCGCTACCAAATCTTCCACCAAGGATTGGTAGAAGACTTAAATCCCTGCGACAAATACTCGCTCTTAGGATAGCTCTTCTCCAGTACCCGCTTAGCATCATCGCGAAGCAGCGCCATACCCAGCGAGTTATAGCTTTGCATCAAGATGAACAAAGCCTCTTCTTGCGCGGCTACGTTTTGGTAATCAGTTACTGCCGTCTGTGCACGGTTGATGGCCGCTACATAGGCACCACGGCGAAAGTAATAACGCGCTACGTGTACCTCATATTGCGCAAGTGAGTTCACGATGTAGGTCATACGTGCACGTGCGTCAGGCGTGTATTTGGAATCAGGAAAGCGTGTGGCCAAGTCTTTGAACGATTCAAACGACTCTTTGGCCGCTTTTTGGTCGCGCTCTGACAAGTCTTGGCTGGCCAGTTTGCCAAATAATCCTAAGTCGTCGTTAAAGTTGACTATCCCCTTAAGGTACAGCGCGTAGTCCACGGCGGGGCTAGAGGGGTGCAGCTTTTCAAACCGCTCCAGTGTGGCTATGGCCTGGGGGCCTTCACCAGCTTTGAACTGTGCGTAGGCTTTGTCCAACTGTGCTTGCTGTGCTAAGGGGGTGCCTGCTGCGCGGCCTTCAAGTTTTTCAAACAAAGGGATGGCTTTGTCATAGGCGCTTGAGGACATCTCATCCTTTGCCTCCGTGTAAATCTTGTTGGGGCTCCAGGATTCGGTTTTGTCAATGTTCTTGGTCGAGCAGGCGGTTAAGACCATTAATAGCCCTACAGACACTGCCGCAAGGCCTAGTTGTGTGCCGCGCCACGCTGAGCGGGCCACTGCCTGTGATACCACCGATAATGCTAGTGCCATAACGCTTCTTTCAGGTTCTAATTTAGGTTCAAATTCCCAGTGCAATCCATTATATCGACCGCCCCCATTGATTCGTTGGATGCACACACGGACACCGAGATAGACGATTTTGCCGACCCAAGTGACGCGGGCCACGAGCTGCGCACCTTCAGCCTGGATGCTTGTTTGCACGGCCAGCGCCTAGACCGCGCATTGGTAGAGCTGGTAGGCGAGTTCTCCCGAAGCTATTTGCAGCAATTGACCGAAGACGGCGCAGTGATGCTTAACGGTAAAGAAGCCCGCAAAAGCGCTGCAAAACTCAAAGCCGGCGACCAACTGACAATTACCCTGCGGCCCACGCCCCAAAGCTTGGCCTTTCGGCCCGAGCAGATGGACTTGGACATTGTGTATGAAGACGCGCATTTACTCATCGTTAACAAGCGCCCTGGCGTGGTGGTGCACCCGGCTGCTGGCAACTGGAGCGGCACGCTGCTTAACGGCCTGTTAGCCCACGACAAGCAGTGCGCCGAGCTGCCCCGTGCAGGTATAGTGCACCGGCTAGACAAAGACACCAGCGGCCTGATGGTGGTAGCCCGCACCCGCCTATGTATGGACGCGCTGGTGGCCATGATTGCTGCACGCGATGTAAGTCGCCAGTACTTAGCCATCGGTCACCGTGCCTGGCCTGGTGACCCAGTGCGCCGTGTAGAGGCCGCCATAGGCCGCGATGTGCGAAACCGCTTGCGAATGGCAGTGGTTGACTTGTCACGCGGCAGCGGTAAGGAAGCCATAACTGATTTTCACTTGCTATCAAATTCGCATCTGTCCGAGCAACAAATACTTGGACTACAAGCCGAAAACGCTAATTTTTTACCCACCAGCAAGCAGCAAAACGCCAATATCGGCGACCGAAGCTATTGCCTGCTGCGATGCAAATTGCACACTGGCCGCACCCACCAAATCCGCGTGCACGCTGCACATATTGCCCATCCGCTGGTGGGCGATGCCGTCTACGGTGGTGCACCCGCAGCGGGCCTCACACGCCAAGCTTTGCATGCAGAGCACTTGGCTTTTACGCACCCTATGACGGGCCGGGAAATGGCCTTTACCGCACCGCTGCCTGCAGACTTGTTGGCAGCCTGTCAAAGCTTAGGCCTAGACCTTTCATAGCGCGCGCCAGAGCTAAGTCTGGCTACTTAGCAATCAATAGTGCATATTTCTTGGCTTGTGTGCAAGTTCAGGGATTTCTGTTGTCTTTATGCTGCATGGCAAAACGTTAAATGCAACTCAAATGGACTGCATTTTTCTGTTCAAAAACGCTGAAAATTAATCATCCGAGCCGATAAACACGGTAATGTTTAATATTAAAGTATTGTTAATATTGCCTTTTACTATATTTTACAAAATGATTCGTGTGTAAATTATTTTTGGAGCGTACCATTCGCACATCAATTTTCGTGTAATAAATAACGGAAAGTTGTTATCAAAATGCCAAATAAGTATTGTTTCTTAAGATTATTTGTGTTCGAGGCTCGAAACCAGGTATTAGGTAAGCAATTTATGCGGATTGACGAGAAAGCAGTGATGAAAGAGAATTTTCGGGTGACATAAAAAATTTGAACCAATTGTTTTAGACCGCAACGTGTTTTACCGGACTAAACAACTGATTCTTCAAAGCGTAAATTAGGGAACAGACCACTATGCGACTCCTAAAAGAGCCGGATCCAATACCAAGCCAAGGTATTCGAGAAACGTTAGATGCTAACGAAAGCGCACAGCTTGTTGCGTTGTGGAAGCGGCGTCATACCTTAGCAGCCTCTGAGATTGGACAGATGTACAACATCGTTAGCCGCGCACTGCAAAGATATACCCCGCCAGAGTTACAGATACTGGGCGAAGGCCGTCATGAATTGATTGCCCAGTTCATTTACTGCAAAGTTCTGCGCCTGCAAGAGCGCGGTGAGAGTATTCAAAAAGTCATTCCCGAGGATGATGGTCACAGTGCGCCTTCTAGTTCGTACGCTTTGTGCGCCTACTTTAGGCGCTACCTTATAGACTGCACCCGTGCCAGTTCGTTCAAAAGAAAAATATCCATCGGCGACCAAATTACTGAAAGCCAATTAGAGGAGCAGATTGAGGGCGAGGAAGATATTGATACATGTTTAAGCGAATATGGGCTTAACCAAGACAAAGTTGCTGAACAAGCAAAATCGTTTATCGATAAGCTTGATCAACCCGAGAAAATTTTACTATGCGAAAGTTTTGGCCGTGAGGCTGAAGGCGGCTTATCGGGTGTGGCGTCGAGGCATGCCATTACTTCCTACCACTACCGCGCTGGGCGCTTAGGTTTGGTGCATAAGCGCCAAGGTTTAAGCAGTGACTATGCCAAGACCACGCTTGGCTGCTGGATTGAGAAAACATTAGGCATACCTATCCACCACGAAAACATGAAAGCAATCCATTCTGTCTTCAAAATCTTAGGTGCTCAAGCGTCTTACGCTCAAGCAACCTAGGAAAAATGTGTATCCGAATCTTTGGCCTCCCTTAGAATTAGTAGAAGCCGCACTTGAAAGCCCACTAGCACTTAGTGACGCAGCTAAGGATAACTACGTTGGAATAGTCCCTCTCGAGGCTGGAAGTGCTGAGCAGTTACATATTGCTGACTTGCTACTACCACTTAAAGACCTTGTTAACCGACGCAAAGCTGTCAAAGACCATGCTTTTAGTGACGAATGGCTTGCCGGTCGATTAATTCAAATCGACAGCGATGGGCTAATTTTTGGTGTACTGCTTGACCGCACAACACAGTCAGGACAGTGGACTGGCTGGTTAGCTGCTTGCGAAACCAGCTGGGCTGGCGATTTTGATGTTTTGCTTGAGCCAGACGACGACCCATTTGAGCCGATGTTTGGTGTTGTCCAAACTTGGAACCCCGTCACAGTAGAAAAATCAACTGGTATCCAAGCTGCAGTTGTCGGCGCAGTGAATGCCAACAGGCTAGAGGCGATTCGCGCTGTAGCACAAGAAAATGCCAAGGCTCTGAAGCTGAGTATTCCAGTGGAGCCAGGGCGCATAGCCCTTAGAACTGCAGGGGATCAATTTTCAGTATTGACCGGTACCCCGCTGGCCGATGACGACGACCGGTGGGCCTATCAAAATGCCTACCGCGCATCAGCTGCACGCTTGATGGCCCTGCAGTTAACGCGCAGACTGGCCAATACAAAAAAAATAGCAGTAAAGCCATTAGTTGGATTTCAACGGGTTCAGCAATGGTTTAACAAAGGTGCCATACCACGACCAGTATTTGCTGCCGCATGTATGGGCCTGGTGGCCTACATAGGCATATCCAGCTTCGGGCTAAATAACACGGGTGCTGACGATAGCGTAGTGTTTCGCTCAGCGCCAGCTGAGCCTGCAGCAACGCAAATTATGCGGGTACAAATCAAAGCGAATGCTAGCGCAAGTGAGGTAGAAAAATTAATGCAAACGGCCGCCTGCGAAGTTGTCTCTGGGCCGGATCAGCAGGGTATCTATCAGCTGAGATCGGATAATCTTTCGCAATGCAGACAGCTACTGGGTGCATCTGGCTTGGTTGTACAGCTGCAACCATAGGCGTGGCGTCTATGAATCGCCACAACATGCATTGCACTAAAGTCTTCTTGCGACTTGGTAAAACCCTGTGTGCGGTTTTCATTTGCCTAGCCGTATCGCATGCCTATGCGGTGCAAAGGGCGTTATTGGTCGGAGTGTCAGAACTCGTTAACCAGCCTCAATCTTTGTGGCTGCAGGCTCCACGCAATGATGTTATTTTAATGCGTGACACCTTGCTGGGCCAAGGGTTCAGGCCAGATGACATCACCATACTGGCTGATGGTGTTGCGGGCGCGGCTCTACCAGAGGTTGCTCGTATTCATGAAGCCTTAATGAGCCTGCTTAAATCATCCCAATCTGGAGACGGCGTTGTTTTGTATTTTTCAGGCCATGGAACACGAATCAGTGGCTTGGTCAAAGACTACCAAGAGCCTGATAATTTGGCTGAGAATTTTCTTGCACGCGATGTACGCGGTAGCGTCAATGGAGCGGCAGCTGTTTTGCAGGGCGGTGTGAAAGATGTTGAGTTTGGTAATTGGATTAAAGCTCTGCTGGCTAAAAATGTGTCTGTATGGTCAATGTTTGATACATGTTCTGCCGCTTCAATGACGCGTTCGGCAACACCCATCCCAGCGGCTTACGCAGATGACATTCGCTTTCGAGGTGTAAATTTTGCACAGCTGGCATTGAGCAAGGCAAGCAAAATAGTTCAAGGTGTGTTGAGTAAACCCGAAGACTTTGGTATTAGCAAATCATCCAATTCAAAGGCACATTACATTGCATTTTTTGCCTCAGAAAGCCACCAAATAACTCCTGAACTACGCATGCCGCGTCAGCAAAGAGATGCGCGACACCACGGCTTGTTAACTTGGGCGGTAGCACAGTCATTCCAAGGCAAACCAGAAACTTGGCGAGAGCTCTATCAAGGCGTGCTCAACGCATACCCGCCAGTGATTGGTGAGCTACAACGTTTATTTCCGTCGCGAGAGCTGCCCTCGCCCGTGGCTGAGGGTGATTTAGATTTTAAAATTTTCTCGGGTAAAAAAAATCCTAGTAATACATTGCCCAATTGGTCTGCTCAGCGCACGGGCGTATATTTGACGCTTAAAAGTGGTTGGTTAGACGGGATAGAGATTGAGCAAAAGGTCAATGTCGTAGCTGTGCAAAGCGATGGTACTGCGTTAACTGCAGAGGCCCGTATCAGCGCTGCGGACACTAGCAGTGCACGATTGCCTGTGCCCGCGCTGCTCAGTAATCTGAAAGGGGTGACCCATTGGAGCGTTAGCCCAGCAAATTCGCCATCGTCTTTTAGCCTGCGCGTTCGCAATGCAAATTTAATACCCTCAGACCAAGCTTTAGGGTATCCGACCTCCATCAAACAAGTGACTGATTCGGTGTTTGATGTGCAGGTATCTAAATCTTCGAGCGGTGAATTCTTCTTGCAAGTAGCCCCTGAATTGGTAACATCGCTGCAGACAAATCAAATAGTTTTTTCCGATGCTAATGCAGTTCAAGATCGGCTCCGAGATCTTGCGCAATGGAAATGGATTTCGCATATTGCCAATCTGGCTAAAAGCATGGAGATTGATGGTTTTAGTGCCTCCTTAGAAGTTACTGATGGTGGCAAGTCAGCCCGTACAGAGCTTGTGCAGGGTGTCAGCAATTCAAAGCCTATCAGTGCCGTAGGGGGCGCTAATCTGATCGTGAAAAACACCAGTGGTCAGTCATTTGACTTACTGATCGCTATCCAAGACAGCTTAGGACAGTTGCATGCGGTGTACCCCGAAAGCGTGAATGAAAGCAATCGATTTGAGAGTGGAACTAAACAAAGCCCAGCCTTCAAGCGTTTTACATTACCGATTAATAAGATCAATACTGCCGCTCGCTTAATCGTCGTTGCTGGCTTGGCCCAGCCCTTAAGCCAACCAAGACTGTTTGGCGTCAACTTGACTGAGTCTTCTGACCAAGTGCGTGTACGAGGGCGGTTCAATGCTGACAAAGATCGCCAAGTATTTGCTAGCATTCTTAGTTGGGGTGAAGAGCCTCGACTTAAAAAATAATTTTGAATATCTAAGGAGTCACCATGACTGTTCATTTAGCTGTAATGGATTTTAACGACGCATTAAAAACGCTCGAGTTAATTGGCAACAATAGCCTGGATATGGTCATGTTGGTAAAAAACGATCGTGGTGGCGACGTACCGAGCGAATCAGCCAGAAATTATGGCGATTCAAGACCCAGGCACAGCATTGCAGGTTATTACATGAGCGCAGGTCAGCATGCAGATGCCAGTAGTTCTCGCAGGCGTTACTATTCTGCAGTGCGCGTAGTGCGCAACATCGACGCGGCAACGACTTCGTTATTGTCAGCATTCAAAAATAACGACAATATGGAAATTGAATTGTCCACCTATAAGGCGGGCGGAGATAGCTCTCCAAATGCGTTGCCTCATTTCAAGATTTTGCTCAAAGGCGCTAAGGTAAAAACCTACACTCTTTTGTCTGGCGGTGCTTTGCCCAACGCCGGTTGCTTTGAAATTATTGAACTAGTTTTTCGTAACATCAAAATTGAAGCTGCACCACAGTCTAGTACGGGGCAACGTGGCGCTGTCAACACCTTTGAGGATGAAATGAGCGAGGCAGGCGCATGAACTCCGCAGAGTTTCTAAAAGCTGCCGATACTGTTGGTGCACTGAAAACTTTAAGTGATGAGGTGCGTACCAAACCCGCTGACGCAAAACTAAGGGTGTATTTAGCCCAACTTCTTTGCGTGATAGGCCAATGGGAGCGTGCGCTTAATCAATTGACTGTAGCTGCAGAGCTTGATGCTCTTGCCGTGCCCATGAAGCAAATGTATGGTGATGCTATTCGCTGCGAGGGGTTACGTGCCGATGTATTTGCTGGCAAACGTACACCCATGGTGTTTGGCCAGCCAGACGATTGGCTGGCACTACTCATTGAGTCTTTGTTGCGCGGTGGCAAGGGTGACCTAGCTGCTGCGCAAGAGTTACGTCATCGCGCTTTTGATGCGGCACCTGCAAGCCAAGGCAGTATCGACGGAGCCAATTTTGAATGGTTAGCCGACGCTGATATGCGCCTTGGCCCCGTGCTTGAAGCCTATGTCAACGGTCGCTACTATTGGGTGCCGTTTGCACGGCTGTCCAATATCAAGATTGATCTGCCCGAGGATTTGCGCGACTGCGTGTGGCTGCCAGCGCATTTGCAGTTTGAAAACGGTGGCGAAAGTTTGGCTTTAATCCCCACTCGCTATGACGGATCGCACTCAAGCCAAGATGGGCAGATTCAACTAGCACGTAAAACCGAATGGGCTGAGACAAGTGCCGATGTTTGGATTGGGCAAGGGCAAAGAGTGCTTACCACCGACTTGGGCGACCATGCCATCATGGACGTCAGAGAAATCATATTCAAAGAGTCTGGCGCTTAAAAGACAATATGGCCGATTTAGCCGCTCAAGAACGCTTGCAACCTTCGTTGCTGGATCGCCTGATTGACGACGATCCCACTAGCCGTGTCGAATCTGCTGATAAAAAGACACTGACTAAGCAAGCTCTACGACAAGCCGTGCTTAGAGATTTGGGCTGGCTACTTAACGCCACTGGATATTCGCCTGCTTTGGACGATAAGCTATACCCAAATGTGGCGCGTTCAGTGCTGAACTTTGGTATTCCTACTATGTCGGGTCAGTTTGCTTCCACCATGCAGCCTAACAGCATGGCGCAAGCGTTGCGACAAGCCATCGTTAACTTTGAACCTCGGATATTGCAAAACACACTGCAGGTAGATGTTGTGCAAGAGGGCTATGCAATGGACTCTCATAACCGTGTAGGCTTGACAATCAAAGGCATGCTGTGGGCCCAGCCTGTGCCTATGGAGTTTTTAATGCGCAGCCGTATCGATCTAGAAGAAGGGCGTTTTTCTATTGAAGATATCAATAGGTAAAGTATGGACCCTAGACTACTAGACCTTTATGAAGCTGAGTTGCGGTACTTCCGCGAGTCGTCGGCGGAGTTTGCACAAGCGTTCCCTAAAATTGCCAGTAGGCTGGGCTTGGATGGCAACGAGGTTACAGACCCTTATGTTGAGCGATTGATTGAGGCGACAGCATTTTTGTCAGCCCGCGTGGGACTCAAGCTCAATGCAGAATTCCCCAGGTTTACAGGCCATTTGCTAGATGTTGTGTATCCGCAGTATCTCGCACCCACGCCGTCCATGATCATTGCATCATGCAAACCCGACCTAGACGATGCAGCTTTGGCCATCGGCCCCACAATGCCGCGTGGCAGTGGTCTGCGCACTCGCCAAACAGTGGGGCAAGGGACATATTGTGAGTTTCGAACCTCGCAAAGCTTGCGGCTATGGCCAGTTGAGGTGAAAAAGGCACAGTACTTCAGCTATGCACCCGATTTGAATCTGCATCTGCACCCCAAGGCTAGAGATATACGCGGCGGGTTACGCATCGTCCTGCAAGCCACAGCAGGGTTGACCTTCAACCAAATTGCAATGGATGAACTAATGATCCATTTCGGTGGAGCGGAAGATGTTGCTTGGCAATTGCACGAATGTGCACTGGGTAAGCCCTTGGGTGTATTGGTGCAACCGATAGGGCCCACGGGCGCAACGCCGGGTCGAATGCAAACTCTGCCTGCCAGCTCGATACTGCCCGTAGGTTTTGCAGACGATGAGGCCTTGTTGCCAGTCACTGCTACTGGTTACGCAGGGTATCGCCTGGTGCAAGAATATTTTGCGTTTCCTCAGCGATACCAGTTTGCGAAAATTCAAAACCTACAGGCCGCTTTATCTAATATGGCGGTGACGGAGGTAGAAGTTGTTTTGCTGTTTTCGCGGGGTGATGCAGCGCTAGAAAAACTGGTTACTGCTGATAATGTGCAGCTGCATTGCGTGCCAGCTATTAATTTGTTTAGCAAGCGTTTAGATCGCGTTACTGTGAACGATGGAGTAAGCCAGTTTCACTTAGTACCAGACCGAACCAGACCGCAAGATTTTGAAGTTCACACTGTGTTGGAGGTAGTAGGGCACAGTAAGACGGATGCAAAAAATAGCGCTGCAGAGCAGCAGTTCCTACCGTTTTACTCTGCCTTTCACGGCAGCCGCCATGTACACCCCGCGTACTTTACTACCACCCGCGATCCGCGCGTGTTATCTCAAAAGCAACGCACGCAAGGCCACCGCAGTAGCCATGTGGGCTCAGAAGTGTTTATGCAATTGGTGGACCCACAAGAAGCTCCTTATGCACTGTCGCTGCGTCAACTTGCTGTCACTGCGCTGTGCACTAACCGTGACTTACCTTTGCTGATGCAACTAGGTCGCGGCAACGATCTTGACTGTATTGATTCGTTCCCGGTTAGTAAGGTCACTGTCGTGCGTGGGCCGTCTAGACCGGTGTCTCCCGTAGTTAGCCCAGGCTTGGGTTGGAAGGTGATTGACCATCTCGCCTTAAATTATTTGTCGCTGACCGAAGGTGATGGGGATAAAACAGCCGCAGCAATTCGCGAGATGCTGACCCTATACGCAATGCACGCAGATGAATCGCGTCAAAGCCAAATCAACGGCCTGCTATCGGTGCGCACTAGACCTGTGGTGCGGCGCTTGCCTATGGCTGGCCCGATTGCTTTTGGTCGCGGGTTAGAAGTGACGTTAGAGCTAGAGAAACTTGCATTTCACGGGCACAGTGCTTTTACCTTTGGTGCAGTGATGTCGCATTTTTTAAGCCGCCATGTCAACGTGAACCACTTTACAGAAACCGCTATCAGCTTTGCGGGTAAAGGCGAGATCATGCGCTGGGAGCCAAAAGCTGGCTCTCGCTTCATACTGTAGTTGGCCCGTATTGTTGATATGACTGGGCAGACAGTTCAATCCACGTTGTTGCAATTACGCGATGGTGCGTGGGACTACGATTACTTTGCCGTCATGCGCAGGCTTGATGCTGTCTCTTATCCGCAGCCAAAATGGGGCCTGGCACCGCTTTCCAGTGCAGAGAGTATTCGCGTGGGGCAAGAACCTTCGTTAGCGTTTGCACCAGCCGCCCTCAGCCGGTGGGAAGACGCAACAAGCTATTCGCCTGCACGGTTGCGCCAACACTTTATTCGCTATATCGGGCCCAATGGCCCGCTGCCTGTTCACTTAAGCGACTTTATCCAAGACAGAGCGCGTAATTACAACGACCGCACTTGGCTAGCTTTTCTAGACGTGTTTACACACCGGTTTGCCCTGCACTTTTATCGTGCTTGGGCACAAGCAAGGCCCGCAGTGGCGTTGGACAGGCCAGAACAAGACAGTTTTCGGCGGTATTCAGGGGCGTTGATAGGTATTGGCGGCGCACAGCGTCAAAACCGCGATCCTATTAATGATGACGCTAGGCTGCATTTCAGTGGCTGGCTAACCAGGCAGGTGCGCAGCCGAGACAGTGTGGACGCTGTCATCTCCGCCTATTTTGGTGTGCCTGCCAAGCTAGAGCAATGGGTTGGCCACTGGCTAGAGCTGGGCTCATTTGAGATCAGCAGGATAGGCCAAACAGGAGTCCATCAGCGGCTTGGCCGCGGCATGACCGTGGGGCGCAAAGTATGGGACAGGCAGCACAGAGTGCGCTTGCACCTAGGCCCCTTAAATGCCGAGCAGCACAGCATGTTTTTGCCTAACGGATCTGCCCGCAAGGTGCTGCAACGCTGGATGCAACAACTATTGGGTGATGAATACGAGTGGGATGCGGTATTGATTTTGCGCGATAAATCTGTTGTGGCAACCCGTTTAGGTATGCAGTCTAGGCTTGGCTGGACCAGCTGGATCGGTTGCCAGCCACGCATCAGCCATGCTGCCGACGTGCGTATAGCTGGTTAGCGTTGTCATCCAGACCGCCCGCAACGATTTATATACACCTAGTAACAGGTGTCGACGCAATTCTAGGGTTTGAATTTTTTCAGTTTGGTTCGTCTTATGGGTTGATATAGGTATGGAGACCCCATGAGCGAAATTAGCCGTACGGCCTTGTTTGGTAAACTCAACAGCTTGGGCTATAAAGCCATTGAGGGCGCCACGATTTTTTGCAAGATGCGGGGCAACCCCTACGTGGAGCTAGAGCATTGGTTTGCTCAGCTACTGCAAACGCCAGATTCAGACATTCACAAAATTGTTCAGCACTATGGGCTAGACCCTTCGGCGATGGCTAAAGACATGACGGCAGCTTTAGACCGGTTGCCGCGCGGTGCAACTGCCATCAGTGATTTTTCACCTCATATTGAAAACGCCATCGAGCGTGCATGGACCTACGCCACTTTGCAGTTTGGCGAAGCGCAGGTACGCACAGGGTATTTAGTTTTAGGCATGCTCAAAACGCCTAACCTTCGCAACCCTTTGCTGGGCATATCCAAACAATTTGAGCGCGTGAAGGTAGAAGACTTAGCTGAGAATTTCGCCAAAATTTGCGACTCCTCACCAGAAGCACAAATGCGAGCCCAAGACGGCACCGGCATGGGCAGCGGCACCCCAGGTGAAGACAGTGGAGCCATGGCCCCTGCGGCCATGGGCAAAGGCGATGCACTCAAAAAGTTTGCCGTAGACCTGACCGAAAAAGCCAAAAAAGGCGAGATGGACCCCATCACCGGTCGTGACGAAGAGATTCGCCAGATCGTTGACATCCTGATGCGCCGCCGACAAAATAATCCTTTACTCACAGGTGAAGCGGGCGTAGGCAAAACAGCCGTTGTCGAAGGCTTTGCCCAGCGCCTAGCGCGCGGCGATGTGCCTCCGCAGCTTAAAGATGTCAAGCTGTTGACTTTGGACATTGGTCTGTTGCAAGCAGGTGCCAGCATGAAAGGTGAGTTTGAGCAGCGTTTGCGCCAAGTGATTGACGAAGTGCAAAGCTCGCCTACGCCGATCATCTTGTTCATTGATGAGATTCACACGCTGGTAGGCGCGGGCGGTGCTGCGGGCACAGGCGATGCAGCTAACTTGCTAAAGCCCGCCTTGGCGCGTGGCAATCTACGCACTATTGGCGCCACCACGTGGGCAGAGTACAAAAAGTATATTGAAAAAGACCCGGCACTCACACGACGCTTTCAAGTGGTGCAAGTGCCTGAACCCGACGAAGCCAAAGCTATTCTTATGCTGCGCGGCGTGGCCAGCGTGCTAGAAAAGCACCACCGCGTGCAGCTGCTAGACGAGGCTATTGAAGCCGCAGTCAAGCTGTCGCACCGCTATATCCCTGCGCGCCAGCTGCCCGATAAAGCGGTTAGTTTGCTAGATACTGCCTGCGCACGCGTAGCCGTATCGCAGCACGCCACCCCGCCGGAGGTGGAAGACTGCCAACGCCGAATAGAGGCCTTGACGACTGAGAGCGAGATTATTGGCCGCGAAGAAACTATTGGCATTGACGTCACCAAACGCGCTGCACTGGTGCTAAGCCAACTGGCAGAGGCCAATGTAGAACTGGTAAAACTTCAAGCGCGCTGGAAAGAAGAAAAAGTACTGGTTGACCGATTGCTAGAAATTCGCGCCAAGCTGCGCCAAGGCAGTAAACCCGTGGATACTACACCGGTAAATACTACTGAAACCATAGCAAACAATGTAATAGATACTGGGACTACTGAGCAATTAGATACCCAAAATGCCCCTAAATCACCAGATACGGCAAATGCAGACCGTGCAACCCTCATGGCAGAGCTGCATGCCTTGCAAGCGCAGATAGCAACCCTGCAAGGCGAGACACCGCTCATTTTGGCATCGGTGGATGAGCAAGCTGTGGCCTCAGTGGTAGCCGACTGGACAGGTATACCCGTGGGCCGCATGGTGAAAAACGAAGTGCAAGCCGTGCTTGACTTGGCTGACACGCTAAACCAGCGCGTCATTGGCCAAAAGCATGGCCTAGAGATGATTGCCCGGCGTATTCAAACCTCACGCGCGCGGCTCGACAACCCTCAAAAACCTATCGGCGTTTTCATGCTGTGCGGTACATCAGGCGTGGGTAAAACCGAAACTGCACTGGCACTGGCAGAGGCGCTGTACGGCGGTGAGCAAAATATCATCACCATCAACATGAGCGAGTTTCAAGAGGCGCACACGGTGTCTACGCTTAAAGGTGCGCCTCCTGGCTATGTAGGCTATGGCGAAGGCGGCATATTGACCGAAGCCGTGCGCCGCCGCCCCTACAGCGTGGTGCTGCTAGACGAGGTAGAAAAAGCCCACCCCGATGTGCATGAAATCTTCTTCCAAGTGTTTGACAAAGGCTGGATGGAAGACGGCGAAGGCCGCATGATCGACTTTAAAAATACCATCATTTTGTTAACTACCAACGCAGGTAGCGAGCTGGTAATGAGCATGTGCCGTGACCATGACCTGCTGCCCGATGCCAACAGCTTGGCCGAGGCACTGACGGCCCCGCTGATGAAGGTGTTTCCGCCCGCATTGCTAGGCCGCATCGTGTCCATACCGTACTACCCACTGTCGCCAGAGATGATGGGCAAGATAGTACGCCTACAGTTAGGCCGTATTAAAAAGCGCGTGTTGGCTAACCACGGCGTGCCGTTTGAATTTAGCGACGACGTAGTCAACTTAGTAGTGTCACGCTGCCAAGACCCCGAAGCCGGTGGCCGCGCTATCGACGCAATTTTGACCAATACCGTGCTGCCCACCATCTCGGTTGAATATTTGCAGCGCCTAGCCGCTGGCGGCGAGATCAAACGGGTGGCGCTGGATGTTAAAGACAGCGAATTTACTTACGCATTTGATTAAGCCCACTACAAGCGAAGAGCACCATGGCAGAAGAAGCATTCCATATCAAAACTGAATCGCCCGTAGTTGACGATTTGATGTTTTGGCAAATAGTAGGGCACGAGTCGCTATCACGTCCGTCGTTTTATGAGCTTACTGTGCTGTCGAAGAATTCAAAAATCGAGGCAAAAGATATCTTGGGATACGCTTTTGATGTTGCAATCGATTTTCAAGATAAAGACAACGCCACACATAAACGACACTGCCAAGGTCATTGCACACGTTTCACACGTGCAGGTGCCGTAGGTCGGCACTTTAAATACCAAATAATATTGCAATCATGGTTTGGCTTGTTAACCAAGCGGGTTAATTCACGAATTTTGCAAAACCAGCCTGTCATGGAAATTTTAGAGGCTGTGCTGGAAGACAGCCCAATTAGAAAAGTTAAAAAAACCAAAACTAAAAATATGGTGGGTAAGCACAAAGCCCTGCGCTACTGCGTGCAATACCAAGAGTCTGACTATCGTTTTATATCGCGATTGCTAGAGAATGAAGGTATCTATTATTGGTTTGACTCGCATGAAGAGGCTGGCACCATGTGCTTATCTGATGCTAGCGATTTGGCCCATGTAAAACTTCCTGTTGTCGACACACTCAAGTTTGCACCCAAAAGCATCAGCGATGCCCGGTTTAATGAAATTACACAATGGACTAGTATCCGGCAGTTTGAAACTGGAAAGTACGCCTCTAGAGATAGCGACTTTAAAGCTATTCGCAAGAAAATAAGTGCCGACAAAGGTGAACCAGACACCCACGAATTAGCTGACTTAGAGGCATTTGAATCTGTTGGTGGTTACTTCAGCGGTGACGATACCGATAGCATCAGCATACAGCGCTTGTCTGAATTGATCACACGGCGCGAGCGGCATTGGGCGCAGACTGGTTGGCCAGATGTTGCAGTAGGTAAAAGCTTTACCTACAAGGACGACCCAATCGAATTGAACGAGGGTGATTATCTGATTGCGTCTTGTACATTTATTGTTAGCCATCCTGGCTACGAAGGCATCAATGTAAGCCAAGAGAAAACTTCGATCAGCACCATCTTGCAGCAGGCTATTACTGATGATGCAGTTAACAGTGGTACTTGTGCTGGATTGATAGACACGATAGATAACTCAATCGCACTTCGCACTGGTACGCTGGGTAACAGGGCTTTTTTAGTTACTGCTCTACCGCTAGAGATACCTTACCATGTACCTAGGCTGACACCCCGTGTCACCATGCCAGGCCCGCAAAGCGCTATTGTGGTGGGCCCGGAAGGTGAAGAAATACATGCCGATGACTTTGGCCGCGTGAAGGTGCATTTTCATTGGGACAGGTACGATGAAAGCAACGAAAAATCTACCTGCTGGGTACGCGTGTCGCAGCCGTGGGCGGGCAAGGGCTGGGGCGGTTACTTTATCCCCCGTATTGGTCAAGAAGTCATTGTAGACTTTTTAAACGGTGACCCTGACCGACCCATCATTGTTGGCCGCGTGTACAACGACGATCAACCCAAGCCATTTGACAGCCACACCCAAAGCGGCTTCCGCACCCGATCCACTCCCAAGGGCAGCGCAGCCAACTGCAACGAGTTTAGGTTTGATGACAAAAAGGGTTCTGAGCAAGTCTTTCTGCATGCTGAAAAGAATCAAGACATCAGTGTTGAGAACGACGAAACACACACCGTTGGCCACGACCGTACAAAAACAATCGACCATGATGAGACTAACCACATCAAGCATGATCGCACCGAGACAGTGGATAACAATGAAAAGATCACCATCGGCGTTAACCGCACTGAGAAGGTAGGAAGCAATGAAACCATTGCTATCGGCATTGACCGCAAAGAAACCGTAGGTGCCAATGAGTCTATTACGATAGGTGCTAACCGTACCATTGCTATCGGCGCCAGCGAAACGGCTACTGTAGCCCTGCAGCGCACGCACACTGTCGGAATTAATGAAACTATATCTATTGGCGCCGCACAAGAAATAACTGTTGGCGCTATTCAAGCCGTCACAGTTGGCGCAAATCAAACTGTGAATGTGGGTGTAAACCAGTCCACGGACGTAGGTGCAAACCAGTCTGCAAAAGTAGGGGCTAACAGGTCTATTGCAGTAGGCTCCAACCTTTCTACAAAAGTTGATGCAGATGAGTCACGAGATGTAGGCGGTGGTCGATCATCACAAGTTGGAAAAGACGATGCCATCAAGGTAGGTAAAAACTTTGTGCTCGATGCAGGCGACTCCATCTCTCTCAAAACCGGCAGCGCCAGCATCACCATGAAAAAAGACGGCACTATCACCATCAAAGGCAAAGACATCACGATAGATGGCTCAGGCAAGATCAATATCAAGGCCAGCAGCGACATCGTGATGAAGGGTTCTAAGATTTTGCAGAACTGATGCAAATTTCTATAAACGAAAGTAACCACCATGAGCGCCAGAGATCTGATTGAAGACAAACTCACGCACATTGAGGCGCAGCCCGACGCGCGCCCTGATGATATGGCGCGCCTGCTTAAAGTGCGGCCTGCAAAACGCCAAGTTACTGCAGCGCTGCCCGCCGTCATTATTGGCGAGCTGTTAGCTATCGCAGACGATGGCAAGTCTCCGCTTGTCATCTATCCCGGCCAAAGCAGCACAGCTGCGTTGCGCGCCCGCACTGTGCTAGACCTGCATGGCGTACACATCGGCCAGTCAGTGGTGTTGCAGTTTGAAGGTGGCGACCCGACGCTGCCCATAGTAATGGGCGTGCTGCGCCAGACTGACAACCAGCCCCTAGAAGCACCAGGCAATGTGCAGGTAGACGCAGATGGCGCGCGCATGGTGGTAAGTGCTAAAGAGCAAATGGTGCTGCAGTGTGGTAAGGCCAGCATTACGCTAACCAAAGCAGGTAAAGTGCTGATCCAAGGCAGCTACGTGTCAAGCCGTTCGACAGGTGTTAACCGCGTAAAAGGCGGCTCAGTCCAGTTGAACTAAAAGCTTAAGCGACTAAAAGCACATGGAACTTATCAATGCCACCCGCATGGTAGCGGGCTACAACATGGGCCTGGAACCCAGCGGGCGCGAGCTGCTGGTGGTAGTCATTAAAGGCACCTTTCGCTTTCCCCAGCCCGGCGAACCACCTGGGCACTTTGCGCTGCACGACCAGCAGCTGCCCTTGGTCATGGCCGACACTTTTACCGGCGAGCCCGGTTATTCAGCCCCGATCTATGAGGTGGACTTTGCCCCCCGAAAGCCGCGCTGCGACATATTGCTGCTAGGCAGCGCTTACGCGCCCGATGGCAAGCCCACCACGCGCGTAGAGGCGGGCATACGCGTAGGTAACTGGAGCAAATCTTTCGCGGTTATTGGCCCACGCAGCTGGCAATGCGGCTTAGTCGGTGCCACTGCGTCACCTCCCGGTGTGTTTGTGAAACAACCCATCTCGTATGACGTAGCCTTTGGCGGGACAGATTTGCATCATAAAGACCCATCCGAGCATGCCGCTTTTATGCCCAACCCTGTGGGTAAAGGTTTTCACAAACACATCAAGGTGGACTGGGTAGAAGGCAAGCCACTGCCCAGCACTGAAGAACTGGGCACCACAGTGCGCGACCCTAGTGGCAATTACAAACCCATGGCCTTCGGCCCCCTAGGCCGAGGCTGGAACTCACGCAGCCGCTTTGCAGGCACCTACGATGACGAATGGCTAGACAAGCACTTCCCATTCTTGCCACCAGACTTTGACGAGCAATACTTTCAAGCCGCCCCGATGGACCAGCAAGTACCGCTAGGCTTCTTTGATCAGCAGCCCACCCAAGTGTCGCTGACTAATTTAACCCCCGAAGGCCTCACGCGCTTTACCATTCCAAATCTGGTCGCCCCGGTCAACATCTTTCCTAAAAAAGGTGAGCGCGAGGACTACACCGCCACGCTAGACACCGTGGTCATAGAACCCGACCATCAGCGATTCACCCTAACATGGCGCGTTGCACGGCCACTTAAAAAGAATATGTTTGAAATAGCCCAAGTGCTGGTAGGTAAAAAAGGCAAAGAGTGGTGGCAACAGCGTGAACAGATCGCGTTCCCTATTTCTGTCGCGATGGTATGAATAACAACATATTAAATCGAGCAGGTATGAATGCAATGCCAATAGCTATTCTGAAGTCCGGATTAGTCACATCGGTGGGTTTAAGTTCACCAGCTACGTGCGCTGCAATACGGGCTAAGCTATCTAATCCAAGCGAAACACACTTTATTGATTCTGGCGGTGAATATATGATGGCTCATCAGGTAATACTTGATCAACCATGGCGTGGTTTAACAAAGTTGGCCAAAATGGCAGCAATGGTGATCGAAGAAGCACTAGACCGGATAGCCAAGGAAGACTGGATAGGAATTCCCTTGCTGCTTTGCGTTGCCGAGGCTGAGAGACCCGGGCGTTTGGATGGGCTAGATGATCAGCTGCTTCGGAGCATTCAGGCCGAACTTGGAGTACAGTTTTCGCCACAATCAGCGATCGTGGCTCAAGGACGCGTAAGTGTTGCTGTTGCGTTAGCACAAGCCCGGGTGCTACTTGGTAAGGGAAAGAGTAGTTACGTTTTGATAGTTGCTGCAGATAGTTTGGTTTCTTGGCAGACATTAAGCTTCTATGAACGTGAAGATCGACTGCTAACACAAAGTAACTCTAACGGATTTATTCCAGGAGAAGGTGCTGGGGCGCTGCTAATAGGCAAGAGTAAAGAAGGAATGGCTGAATTACTCTGTACTGGTATAGGTTTTGCGCGCGAGGTTGCACACCTCGAAAGTGGTAAGCCATTGCGTGCTGAAGGGCTCGCCCAGGCTATCCAAGGCGCATTATCTGACGCAGGGTGTGAAATGCACCACATGGATTTTCGTATTACTGATCTGTCTGGTGAGCATTACTACTTCAAAGAGGCTGCGCTAGCGCTATCTCGAACTTTGCGTCAAATAAAACAAGAATTCGATCTGTGGCACCCCGCCGAATGTATTGGTGAGCAAGGGTCTGTAGTGGGTATTGCTATTTTAGCAATGGCAGAGACTGCATGCCGTAAGGGTTTTGCCAAAGGTTCAAACATCATGGTTCATATGGGTAGCGATACTGGTAACCGCGCCGCATTGGCATTGAAGTTTCGAGGTTAAGTATGAGTAACCAAGTTTACGCAAACATGATGGAGGTATCTTGTAAGCAAGCTTCAGGCAAGTCAATTTGCGCGTTCCCAGATGTTTGCTTTACCCCGCCACTTACGCCTGTTACCCCCCCTGGTGTACCAATCCCTTACCCTAACACTGGTATGGCATCCGATACTACTGACGGATCGTCAAGTGTAAAAATCTCTGGCCAAGAGGTAATGCTTAAGAATAAGTCATACTTTAAAAAAAGTGTTGGAGATGAAGCCGGTTGCGCACCAAAAAAAGGCATTATAAATAGTAAAAATACTGGTAAAGTATTTTTTAACATGTGGTCTATGAATGTGCATGTAGAAGGCGAAAATGTGGTTCGTCATTTTGATTTGACTACGCATAACCATGCGTCACAAATAGGAAATGAAGGGTTGCCATTTCCTCATGTATCTAGGCTGTCACCTCCACCCAACTTAATTGACAAAAGATGTAAAGCAGATTGTGCGAAAAAGCCAACTGATGAACAGTATGAGCAAGTTAGAAAAAAAACACCTTCTCGCTCAGTAAAAAAGACTGTGAATTCCGTTTCTCCGAAAAAATGCGCTGCTTGCGGTAACGCCGCTGTTTCTTTAGCGGCGGATCATATCGTACCATTGAAGATAATTAGTCAGATGCCTGGATACGCCTGTTTGAGCGAAGAAAATCAGAAAGAAATTTCTAATACGCCTTCAAATTTTGTAGGCTTGTGCACGTCATGTAATTCGTCTAAATGTGCAAAAATGTGGTTTCGTTGGAATGGTGTTAAATCGAAAGGTATAACCTTCAAACCAGAAATTTCTGCTGCAGCGCAAAAAACTAGCGGGAATTTACTATACAACCTTAAGCAGGCTATTCGCAGTAAGCCTTGCGGATAGCCTTTCCAATTAATGATATGAAAAATTCACTAACAGCTGAAGAAGTTAAATCAATTTTAGAGTTCCTTGAACCCGAAGGGCAGCCTAATCTATATCTTGGTGGAGAGATTGAAATAAACGCGATTCCCAATGTTCCTATTTCTTGGATTGAAATTTTTAAAACTTCAGCTGCTAAAGTAGAAAAAATTTTGGATTATTGGAATCAATATGACAAATTTTTACCGAAGACCTGTAAATTACTGCGAGAAAAATTATTTGATTTAGCCTTGATTATTTCCAATAGTGAGCCGCCATCGTTGTTGTACGTGTTACGTAGTGAAAATGAAATTTTTGGCCAACGAGGATTCATACCTTCTACCGAGGAGGAATTAAAGTTTTTAAACCCTAGTTTTAGATCGTTGATTCAAGAATTTTACAAATTTCACAACGGATGGGTTGATCTATTTAGCGCAGATGGAGGTCCGTTACCAATTGCAAAATGGCAAAAAATCCAAGCGGATGACATATCTGCATCTGCAGAGTTATTTGGCGTATTTACGAACGGTAGTCACATGATTGGTATTGAATCTAATCATGAAGGAGTTACGGCTCATAGAATTTGGCCCGATGACGAAGAGGTTGAAGCAATTAGTAGTTTTTGGATAGCAATTGATGATGAGATTTCATTAAGTCTCGATGACTGCGATGATTCTTATGCTTAAGTAAGTTATTAGTAATTCAACTTAATCGTCTAACAAGAAACTAAATGATCAATTTAAATGTTGTAAGTCAACATCTAGGTGGTGTTACTGCACTTAGAAAGACTAGAGCGTATTTAATTTCAGCGAAAAACGTCAAGCTACACCAACTTTCACGCCTTGATGATCGATTGTCTGCGAACGTTGATGGTCTTGATATTGCGGGAGAGTACGGGACTAAGCTAGCGATTGTCGCACTTCTTAACCCGATGGATGCAGAGGTGTTTGCAGTAGCCGTTAATGCACTAGAAAATAACGACTCAGCAATTTTAGAAAAATTGCTTTCGATAGTAGATTCACTCCCCATAAGTTTTAATGGTCTTGCTTCGGCATTTGGATGGGTATCTGCTGCTAATTTGCAAGGCATTACAAATGCTCTTCTAGATTCGCCTAATCCATTTCGTCGCCAAGTAGGTCTGGCCGCCTGCGCGATGCACCAAGTCAACCCAGGCGCCGTGGTCGTAGCTGCTTTAAAGGATGAAGATGTCGCCTTGCGTGCCCGTGCTTTGCGCGTTGTGGCTGACCTTGGCTTGGTCGATCATTTACCAGCTTGCACCGACGCCTTGGCAGACGAAAACCCTGACTGCGCCTATCAAGCTGCTCGCGCAGGCGCATTACTCGGTGACAGTGGTGCGTCGGTTTCGGCGCTGCACCGTATTGCATTGGCTGCTGGGCCGTGGCGTAGTCGTGCGCTGGGGCTGTTGCTGAAGCTGCAATCACCAGCGAATGCGCACATTACGCTCAAGGCTCTGGCGCAAGACCCAGCATGCATCCGCCTGCTGATCCAAGGCATAGGCACCGCCGGTGACCCACACTATGTGCCTTGGCTTATCCAGCAGATGCAAGACTTGAAGCTGAGCCGTTTGGCGGGGGAGTCGTTTAGTTTTATCACTGGGCTGGACTTGGCTTATCTTGACCTGGAGCGCAAGCCGCCTGAGGGGGTGGACTTTGGGCCTAATGATGATCCAGATGATGACAATTTGGCTATGGACGAGGACGATGGTTTGCCTTGGCCTGATGTGGAGAAGATCACCGCTTGGTGGCAGGCGCATGGCCATCGCTTTGTCCCCGGGACGCGCTACTTCATGGGCGAGCCACCGTCGCCAGCGCATTGCTTGGATGTGCTGAAAAATGGTTATCAAAGACAGCGTATGGCAGCTGCCATTTACCTTTGCTTGCTTAAGCCGGGCACGCCGCTGTTTAACTGTGCTGCGCCAGCTTGGCGGCAACAGCGGCTGCTGGCAAGGATGTTGGTTTGAGGGTTAAATCATCATGCCAAATATTGACGCCAAGCTTATCTTTGCCCTCCTAGGGCCAGTGTTTTTATTGCTGGGGTTCGCCAGCTTAATCAGGGCAGGGCGCATGCGGCCGCAGGCCAAGACTTGGCTGATGATTGGTACTATTTTTTCTGCTGTTGCGGGCTGGCTGTGGTTTGGTGTGCCATAACAGCACTGTAGTCGTGCCAAACGGCATTCAGAGGTTGTTTAGGGCGTTTTGCCAATCAAAAGTGCTTGTAGTCCAAGTATTTATTGCTTAAGTAGCTATTATTTTGATAGTAAATTAACCTGTGTATTCTTAAATCATCTGGCAGTACACGTACCTGCGCAGACGTGTTGATGCACATAACACTTGCCTACTAGCCAATTTGCTTTACTGCTGTTGCAATAGCGGGTTGCTTATTCGTCTTTAAAGAATTAGTTCATCGAACTTATTCTTTAGAAATGTAACGTGATGAAAATTGCGGTAGTCAGCATTGGCGGTAATGTGACAAGCGGTCTTGCAGCAGATTTTGATGCGGGCGGCGGCACTATTGGCAGGGCAAAAACCAATCACTTGGTGCTGGATGACCCTGACAGAACTGTGTCACGTGTACATGCAGAAATTGTTTGTCGGGGCGGTGTGTTTTATATAGCTGATCAGGGCAGCAATCCGTTGGTGCACAACGGCGTATCTTTGGGTGCAGGTAATGAGGCAAAGCTTCAGCCTGGCGACACGTTGCAAATTGGCAGCTTCGGGTTGTCGGTTATCCAAGGCTTGGCCTCAACCCAGGGTTCAGCATTGCTAGATGACTTAACTATGACCGGTAGTTCAAGCAGTCAGTCGGTAGCATCACTCTCAGATGACCCGTTTGCTGATTTATTGGCTGGGCTAACCCCAATATCAGCACCCGTACCCAAAGTGGCACCTAAGGCTGTTGCATTAGATTCATTTCCTGATCCGATGGGCCTCAATTCTGCAGCCAGTAGCCCTTATAAGCTGGATTCGTTTGATGACCTGCTTAACTTTGGTGCACCATCAGCTAGCAATGCGCCTGCACCGGCTAGTACCGATGCTTTTGAAGACCTAGGTAATTCCACATCTTCAAGTATTGATGAACTGTTTGGCCTAGGGGGGTCTAGCTCGGGCGATCCGTTCGCGTCTACACCGCTTGGCAGTGCCATGTTGCAGCCTAATACGGCCTCATCATCCGATCCGTTGTTAGCGCTGCAAGGCGGTGCACGCCCTAGTGCAGCCAGCCGAAGCGACCATGTGCCTGCTTTGCAGCAAGCTTATGCATTACCTAAAGCTGTAGATGCAAGGCCAGCGGCTGTGCCAGCGCCTCAAAGACCAGCCGCCGCAGCCCCTGCTGCATACCAAGCTGCTGCGGCCGCGAATCAGCCAGTAGCGGCAACAAGACACACTAGCACTGCATCTGACAGCGAGTTGTTAGCAGCATTTTTGCGCGGCGTGAAAAGCACCCACCAAATGCCCACCGAACTGACGCCCGAACTGATGGAGCGTGTAGGTGCCATGTTGCACACGGCGGCGCATGGCACATTGCAGCTGCTGGTCTCACGTCAAGAGTTTAAACATGGTGTGCGCTCTGAGGTCACGATGATATCGGTGGAGGCCAATAACCCGTTGAAATTCTCACCCAACGCAGAGGTGGCTTTGGCCCACATGTTGGGGCCTAAAGTAAAAGGTTTTATGCAGGCTGAAGAGGCCATGCTCAACGCATACGCCGACCTGCGGGCGCACCAGCTGGCGGTGATGGTGGGCATGCGCTCAGCCTTAGCGCACGTCATTGGGCGTTTTACGCCCGACAAGCTAGAAAGCAGATTAACTGAAAAGTCAAAACTAGATGCATTGTTTGCAGCCAACCGCAAGGCCAAGCTGTGGGATCAGTTTTGTCAGCTTTACACCTCTATCGCAGGCGAGGCTGAGGATGATTTTCACAAGCTGTTCGGGGAGGCATTTGCTAAAGCCTATGACGAGCAAATGGCGCGCTTTAAATCTGATCGCTGAATATAACTACAAGGCACACAGTGGAAATTGAAATTGTCGCATTGTCCCAGCAAGGTGGGCGCAACTACAACGAAGACTCGCAAGGGCATTGGCATGACGACCAATTTATTATTTGTGTAGTGGCCGACGGTGCTGGCGGGCATGGCGGTGGAGACGTTGCATCGTCAATTGTGCGCAATTCGATACTAACCAGCTTCTCAGCCCAGCCGCAGCTTAGCGGCAAAGTGCTGCACGATTTGTTATTGCAGGCCAATGCAGAAGTATTGGTGCGGCAAAAAGAAGGTGGCAAGTTATCTGCCATGCGCACTACTGCTGTCGTGGCTGTTATTGATTTGTATGCTAACCAGCTGATATGGGCGCATTGTGGCGATAGCAGAGCCTATTTATTTCGCAGCAGAACTTTGCAAACCCGAACGATAGACCATAGCCTGGTTCAACAATTGGTATCTACCGGGATGATTGACGATGAGGGTGCGCGGATGCATACCCAGCGCAATTTACTGTTGTCTGCTTTAGGTGCCACAGAAGATGAAGTAGAAATCACGGTGTCTGAACCAATGGACATAGAGCCTGGCGATGTTTTGCTGCTGTGTAGCGATGGCATTTGGGAGCCACTGGGTGACAACACGATTGAGCGTTTATTGCTGCGCGCTGCAAGCCCTAAATCTTGGCTGCAGCAAATTGATGAAAGCGTTAAAGCTAACGCAAAACCAGACCATGACAATTACACCGCGTTAACTTTGTGGGCCTATGCCGCCGATGAAGTAACGCAAATAGCACCGCTTCAATAAGTTTTCAAGGAGTACGTTAATGAACAACCCTAAATATGTAGCTAACAAGCCTACAAGCAAAAATCTAACTTTAGTAGCTGCGGCACTTAGTAGTTCAATATTTTCGCTAAGCGCATACGCTGCGTGCTCAACGGTTTTTCAGGCAGTGATCACTATTGGTGGAGGTCCACCGTTAGAAATTTGTCGTGATTCCATAGAGTCAATTTATACAGACGCTATTCGCGATGCTGGCACTTCGTTTCCTGGCGCTGCTACGGCTGCTTTAAGTAGTAACTTACGTTTGTATGGCGTAGGTGCCTCCATTAATTTCTCGCAAGGCAGCAATGTACTTAATTTCAGCATACCTGAACTGGGTATAAACAACAGTTTTAATGGCGCTACTAGAGCTGACAGTGCAATTTTGCTGCGTCAATTCTTAGAAAATAATCCAGACATTTTTGCCAACCTACAAAAACGTCAGGCTGCAGTTTCACCGCTTAGCCCCATAACTGGCACGAGTGGTGTTTTGCCAAGGGCTATCATTTCTGACTTCAATTCCAGCTTCAATGACACGCCTACAAGAATTGCTACATCCCAAAGCACCGCGTCCCAGGGATCGCAAAGTGTTTTAGGCGCTGGTGTACTGGTTAGTATGCACGATGTAGCCAACTCTAAAGTTAAAACACTGTCGATACCGCTGTCGTACACAGTGCGCAACGATATTGACCCGCGCAGGCAAGCTTTGATTCGAGGTGGGTTAGGTATTGTTGATACTGCTGGTAGCCGGTCATATCAAGGGCGGTTATCAGCGGGCTATAGATTTCCTATGTCGGATGAATGGGTGCTGACCCCAATGGGCGGTTTAAGCTTTGCTGCGTCCAAAGATGCTGCTTTTGCTGTGGGAGTAGGGAATGCATCGCTAGCCAGTACCTATACATGGGAGTTTGAGAGTTTCGATCTCACCATGGGCAACATGCTGGGCTATTACCAAACTTTTAAATTGCCAGTTAAATTTAGCGGCGATCCTAAAATTCGTATTGCCGCATTGGTCAACGGTATTTTCTTAAGTCAGCCCATCAATATTGCCGATAGCAAAATGGCTATTGAATATGGGTTCTCAGATTCGCGTCTGGGTGGCACTGAGCTTTACCAAAACAATTCTCAAGAGCTTACGATTTCACTGGGCACTAACAAAAGCGCCTTGTCTGCAAGAAGCTTCTTTCGGGCAACCTTAGCTGCGCAACGGGCCAAGGACAGCAAGGGCGTTTCTTTAGGTCTTAATTATTGGTTCTGATAATGTCCCTAGGGGTCTGTGCCATGCAAAGTAGCTTTCAATTCAAAAAAAGCCTAATTGTGGCTGCACTTTCTTTCTCGAGTGCTGCATATGCAGATTATGGAACAGATCAAACTGCGTATGCTGGATCAGGCAGGTATGACTTAATTGAAAAACAAGTTGAGGCTCTAGCGCTACAAGGCCCTTTGCGCACTCGCGACCAGCATGCATTGTGTTTTGCTTATTCAAAACTGAAGCGGTACGACAAGCTGATGCCATGCTTGAATCAATTGCAATCACTAATTTCAAAAGGTGATAGGCGCACGCGGATTTTTGGTTTGGATGACGCCACACCAGCCGTTCATCTTATGCGAGCTGAAGCACTTACCGATTTAGGCCAATATGCAGAAGCGCGCAAAGAGGCTAACGATGCCCTAGTGTGGCTGCGCAAAGAAAAAAGCGGTGACGACGACATGGTGGTAGGTGCCTACGCCGCCGTGGCTATCGCGGTAGCTTTGCAGGGTGACACCACCGTAGCCAGGCAAACTGTGGACATACTTAAAAACTACAGTGTGCGCAGCGACTACAAACGTGCCAAGACGATGGCTCTTGCCAGGGCGCAAATGGCCATAGGCGCTTGGGCAGATGTTATAGTCACTTTAGAATCAAACGATGCTGCGTTTCGCTTTGACATGATGCTGGACAATTTTCTGTCGGGTTCTGCATTTACTGGCCGCAATAACTGGGTATGGACAGAGCTGCCGCGCGCATTCATGATGCATAAGGCCCAGCTAGAGGTAGGGCGCACGGATGCGGCACGTGCAGGCTTTGACAAGCTGCTGGCTACACGCGAACTGACTGTGAATGCTGAAATTTACTGGCAAACCTTGCTAGAGCGGGGCCGCGTTGCAGAGCGCGATGGGCAATCTGAGAAAGCTTTAGAGTTTTTTCGCAAAGCACGTGATTTGGTAGAGTCGCAGCGGCGCTCTATCCGAACCGAAACCAGCAAAATTGGTTTCGCCAACGATAAACAAGCGGTGTACCAGGGCATAGTCAGAACAGCATTAAAACTTGGCGATAAAGCCCAAGTTATCGAGGTGGCGGAGCAAGCTAAGTCGCGCGCCTTGGTGGATATGTTGGCTACTAAGTCAGATTTTGGTATTTATGGCCAGCGCGCCCCAGACATTGCAGCTACTTTTGCGGAGTTTCAACGTGCTGATGCAGAACTGGCCTTGCAGGCCCCTGATAGTTCTGTGGCGCGGCGCGCAGAGCTTGCAGGCATATTGCAGCAATCGTCTAAGCGTTTGCAAACGCTTGCGCCGCAGTTGGCATCTTTGGTAACTGCAGGCAGTGTCAGTGTTGAGCGCATGGCGGCTGGTTTGGGACCCCAAGAAACTCTAGTGGGGTTTTTCGGCTTTGGAACCAATCTATACGGCTACACCATGGCCGGGTCTGAGACCCGCATATTTCAATTAGATGGTTACGGCTTGGCTGAAGACGTGGGCGAGTTTGTACAGTCGATTAAAAAGCGCCGCCGCCAAACCCGCGACCTGGCTGAAGTTATGTACAAGCGCCTGTTACGCCCAATGCAAAGCGCTATTGCAGGTCGTGACCTATTGATAGTGCCCCACGGTAGCTTGCATTACGTGCCGTTCGCAGCGCTGCATGATGGAGACAAATTCTTAAATCAGGGTCGTGCAATTCGCTACCTTCCCTCAGCCATGCTGCTGGGCTTAATGCCAGAATCTAAAACTCAAACTGCATCTCAAAAAGACAATGTTGGAAAACTACTGATCTTTGGTAACCCAGATTTAGGTGACGCTACGTTAGATTTACCAGCCGCGCAAGTAGAAGCCCAAGACTTGCAAGCCATGTTTACCCAAAGCAGTGAATTGTTTGTGCGCAAAGCTGCGACAGAAACCTTGCTTAAAGAGCGAGCTGCTGACTTTACCCACATCCACATAGCCTCGCACGGAGAGTTTTCTGCAGATGCTCCACTGCAGTCTAGATTAAAGCTGACACCAGACGGTAGCAATGACGGCTTTTTGAGTGTGAGTGAGATTTACGGCCTGCGCCTCAACGCTAGCATGGTGATGTTGTCTGCATGTGAGACAGGCCTAGGCAGTGTGAGCACAGGCGATGATGTGGTGGGCTTAACGCGCGGTTTCTTGTATGCTGGCGCTAAAAATGTAGTCGGGTCGCTTTGGCAGGTAGATGATACTGCTACTGCAGAACTTTCTAGGCTGATGTATGCAGCCATGAAAAGAGGTCTTCCTGTTTCTAAAGCTTTATCAGAGGCGCAAGAGCAGCTTATGAAGAAGAAAGCTCACCCATTCTTTTGGGCGGCTTTTTTGAATAGTGGGACAGGGCGATAGCCGCAAGCAGTGTATATTTAGCTAATGTAATAGCAATATACGATTGCTATTACGCGTTCTTAGTCGCTTCAACAGAATACTTCTTCCCAGCCATTGTCGCTGCGCCGGTTATTTTTGATCGCATGATGGGTAACGTCCAGGATTCTGTGGTTTTTGATTTTTCCCAAACGAAATCAATCTTATTACCAATCATTTGCCAGGTACCTGTGCCTGATTTATTATTGCTATCAGACCACCTTACGCGTTTATTAGCCTCGATTATGTAGGTGCCGTACCATGGTTCGGATCTTACTTGCCATGTCCCAACTGGATCTATATCTGCTGCGTAGGTTGGATAAATGGTGTCGAGATCTATTGCGTTTAGTGTTTTGTTCTCCCACTGATCTTTAAGTTGAGCTAGCCGTGCTGAAAGCTTAGGGGCGAAGTCTGTTGTTTTTCCCAAAGGAGAGTTTTCAGCGATGAAATCAATTTCCTTACCACTACCTTTGAGGCCGTTAGCCATCCAGTCAATGTGGATGTGTGTAAAGTGTCTGTCATCTTCCTTCCAAGGTGTAAAGCTATACGGTGCGCGAAACAACCTTTTTTTATAGATCATTTCAGTCCACTTCATACTAGCTTGTTGCTCAACGAAAAGTTTCACTAGATTTGAACCAAGTTTTTCTTCGTTTTTCCAGTCGATAGATTTATCCCGATACCATTCTTGAGCGAAGAGAAAGATATCTAATGCAAGCCCGGTGGTATGACGCTGATAGCCGCTTGTCATTATTTGTGTGCGCATGCTTGGGCCTGTCGCATCTTTAAAGGATTCCCTTAAAAAGGGAAACGAATTTTTTAGCAAATTATCTAGAGTTACAACCGCTGGGCAAGGATTAGCCATGATTAACCTTCCAGGTTTTCATAAAAGAGCGCATAGCTAGAGTGCAGCATAGACTTGCGCTGCACTCTGCCACGCGGAGATTTAAACTTTCTCGTTCTCTGGAATCTTCCAGCCAGCTGTCTTAGCTGCTTCACCTGAGCCGTCGGCTTTCTGCGGCACGTATTCGAACTCGAATTTGCCAAAATTCAGAGTTATGTTTTCTGTCAAGCGGTCTTCGCCGCCGCTGCCACCAGTGCTGATGTTGGTGACGATAACATCGCTTAATTTGAGCTTGATGTATTCGAGAGGCTTATCGCCTGCTTTGCGCACTACGAGTGTTGATTCTTTTAAGTGGGTACCTGCGCAGCAAGCAAGCAATAGTTTGTGCGATGCTGAATCAACATATTTGGTAAACGATAAGTCGCCTACAGCTACCTTACCTGCACCAGAGCCACCGCCAGAGTGTGTAGTGCCTGACTGGTGCGCTCCCCAGCTCCATGAGAGCACGTCAATTTCTTTTGCGTGCTTTGCGTCTTTAGATTCGCCTTCAACCGTGTCAATTTTAAAAAACATGTCTACTGCCATAATGCTCACCTTTTCGTCTGTTGGGTTAAAAAATGCTGCTGAGTTAATTGGTCAGATCCAAAATCACTCAGCAGCTATACAGATAACGAGTGTGAGAGGCAGCTTTAAAGGACTTGTTTAAATTTATTTACCACCCTTAGTAGATGGCAATTTAGATACTAAACGTAAGGACACTGTGAGGCCTTCTAGCTGGTAATGTGGACGTAGGAAAAACTTGCTGCTGTAGTAGCCTGGGTTGCCTTCGATTTCTTCTACCACCACCTCGGCAGCTGCTAGTGGCTTCTTAGCCTTGGTGTCTTCAGACGAGTTGACAGGGTCGCCATCTACGTAATTCATGATCCAGGCATTCAGCCAACGCTGCATTTCGTCTTTCTCTTTAAAGCTACCAATTTTGTCGCGCACGATGCATTTAAGGTAGTGTGCGAAGCGGTTGCAGGCAAATAAGTAGGGCAAGCGTGCGGCCAAATTAGCATTGGCTGTGGCGTCTGGGTCATCATATTCAGCGGGTTTGTGCAATGACTGTGCTCCAATAAAGGCTGCTACGTCAGAGTTTTTACGGTGAATGAGAGATAGCAAACCGCTTTTAGATAGCTCGGCCTCACGACGATCACTGATTGCAATCTCGGTGGGGCACTTTTGATCTACGCCACCATCGTCTGTGGGGAAGGTGTGCAACGGCAGGCCTTCAACCGCGCCGCCTGATTCAATACCGCGAATACGAGAACCCCAGCCGTACTGCTTGTACGAACGGTTGATGTTAGTGGCCATCGCATACGCTGCATTAGCCCACGTATATTTGCTATGGTCTGCGCCTGCGGTGTCTTCTTCAAAATCGAACTCTTCTACCGGGTTAGTTTTAGCGCCGTAGGGGGTACGTGCTAGGAAGCGCGGCATGCACATGCCTAAGTATTTGGAATCATCAGATTCACGCAGACTGCGCCAACCAGCGTATTCTGGCGTAGAGAAGATTTTGGTCAAATCGCGCGGGTTGGCCAGCTCCTGCCAAGACTCCATCTGCATCAGCGACGGGCCTGCGCCGGTGATGAAGGGTGCGTGGGCTGAGGCAGCAATCTTGGACATTTCGCCCAGAATTTCAACGTCTGGTGGGCTTTGGTCAAAATGATAGTCGCCCACCAAGGCGCCAAAGGGTTCGCCACCAAACTGGCCATACTCTTCCTCGTATACTTTTTTGAACAATGGGCTTTGATCCCACGC
This sequence comes from Polaromonas sp., assembly GCA_043747295.1. Taxonomy (GTDB): domain Bacteria; phylum Pseudomonadota; class Gammaproteobacteria; order Burkholderiales; family Burkholderiaceae_C; genus JAAFIP01. Next base: position 36,979 of record JAYTPK010000307.1, read on the forward strand.
CGCACCTTTAAAGCGCTTGAGCGTTTTACCAAGCTCTTGCTTGGAGATGTCCATCACGCGGATTTTTAAATGCTCATCAGACTCGGTGTTGTTCACCATATAGTGCAGCCCGCGCCAAGCACCTTCAATTTTTTGAAAGTCGGCGGCGTGCAAAATCAAGTTGATTTGCGCAGTGAGCTTGGCATCAATCGCGGCAATCATGGCGTTGATGGATTGCGTCACATCTTTGCCAATCAGCTTAGTTTGCCCCAGCGCTTGTTGTGCTAAGGTTTGAACTGCTGCTTCGACGGCGCTTTTAGCTTCGTTGCTGCTGGGTTTGAATTCTTTTTGGAGCAGCGATGCAAAGTCGCCGCCTTCAAAGGTTACGCCTTGAATCGCGCTTTCTTGGGCAAGTTTTTCAGCCATGTTGGTTCTCCTGTGGGTGTTGTCTTAATGGATTGTTTGGCTTTAGGCTGCAGGCGGGGCCGCATCTTCAGCTTTTTTGCTGCTGGCCAAGGTTTGTAACAAGGCCGGGTCTTCCATCACTTTGGCTAGTAGCTCTTCTGCGCCGCCTTTGCCGTCCATGTAGGTAACTAGGTTAGACAGCTGTGTGCGCGCTTCAAGTAGCTTGTTCAGCGAATCTACTTTGCGGGCTACAGCAGCAGGAGAAAAATCGTCCATGCTTTCGAAGGTAATGTCCACCTTCAAGTCTCCCTCACCAGTTAAAGCGTTAGGCACTGCAAACGCTGCGCGTGGCTTCATGGCCTTCATACGGGTGTCGAAGTTATCGGTGTCAAATTCTAAAAATTTGCGATCGCCAACTGCGGCTAATGGGTCGCTAGGCTTGCCAGATAAATCCGCCAGCACCCCCATGATGAAGGGGAGTTGAACCTTCTTTTGTGCGCCGTACAGCTCCACATCGTATTCAATTTGTACGCGCGGGGCCCGGTTACGGGCAACAAATTTTTGACTGCTTGAGGCCATGGTGATTTCCTTCGGTTGGGTGGTTAATGGTTAAAGAAATTTAAGCGGGCGAGATAATTTATGAATCTTGCGATTTACCAGTGACGATTTGTATGCTGTTGACAGAATCAGGTGCGAGGTCAGCCATGATGTCCATAAAGCTGACGCCTACCAAGCGTTTGGCGCGCTTGATGAGTAATGGTGCGGGGTTGCCTGGCTCGGTGCGCTCTAAAAAGGCGATGACCTTGTCCAGCATCAGCAGCGCGTCTTGGCGGGTTTTGATCTCACCGCGCACTGAGCCGCCTGCACCCTCTTCAGCAGTGCCGCTGCCACCAGTAGCTGCACCGTCTTCAGGTGTTGCGCTGCCAGTAGCTGCCTCGTAAGTTTGGCGCAGCAAACAGGTGACGCTGCGTAACGGCTTGAGGTCAGGCTCGTCAACACGTCCAGTTTTCTCGGCAATCAAAGATTGGAGTTTTTGCACCAGTGCTGCAGTGCTGATAACAGCTTCAAGCAATGTTGGGTCAGCCGTGTGGATATCTTGCAAACCACCTTCAATTTGCGCTGCTGAGTAACTAGGGTCTGCACTGGTGGCTGCCAGCTTGCCTTGGGCTATCGCCACGTCGCGCACACGAATGGGCCCAACATTGCGCGATGTACCAATAAGGCAATCGTAGACATCGCGTAAAACCATGCTGGTGTCTGACATTGGCGCCAATGCGTTCAGCCGCATGGTGGGATCTAAAGCGTCATCTGCATCCAATTGAGGGTGAACGGTATCCCAAAACTTTTCTGTCAGCTCATTGATAAGAGTTAAACCCAGTGCTACACCTTGAATGCCTTGGGTACGGGTGGCCGCCCTAAGACCCAATACGGCAATACGTAAATCTTTGCTGCGGCGCAGCAAAGCAGTCGCATCTACGATTAAGCTGCGCCATTCGGGATCAACAGCGGCAATCACTGTGTCGCCGAACTGTTGCTCGGCTTTAGGCTGTGCAGCGGCCTCCAAGGCCATATAGGCTGGATCGTATTCAAGATCATCACCGCTGGGCAATGACTCGCTGATTGGGTTTAGCAGTTCTTCAACAGTTGCGATACTGAGCATGGCGCCTCTTAGATAACAGCTCTATCTCCACAGATAAATCATGGAATTCACCACTAAACGATTAGCGTGGCTTAAATTTCAAGTAAAGGCTTAGTTTGCTAAATCGCGCTGGGCTGTGATACTCTTAAAAATCAACAACTCATAACTATGCTGGAAGGAACCCCATGCTTTACCTTGTTAACTTGGGCGGTTTAGACCGTTTGCATCTGAATTTTGAGCTGGGGCTAAAACGTGCTGTTATGGCACTGGCTGTGCCGGCGCTGCTGGTATCTTGTGCTAAACCGCCACCTCCTCCAGTCATCACCACAGTGCAATTTGCCGTGACCAGTGCAGCAGACACTAATCCAGATGCACGTAGGCGCGCTTCGCCCGTCACTGTAAGGGTTTACGCGCTCAAATCAGCCGCTACTTTTGAAGCCGCAGACTTCTTCTCGTTGTATGAAAAAGATGCCGCTACTTTAGGTGCTGATGTGGTTCAGCGCGAAGAGTTTTTAATGATACCTAGCCAACAAAAAACGCTGGCCTTAAAGCTGGGGCCAGAGGTTAAAGCCATGGCAGTGATGGTGGCTTTTCGTGACCTTGAGCGTGCGCGCTGGCGCGCAGTGCAGGTGCTAGATGTGGGTAAAACCGTGGATTTAACGGCCTTGCTGGCGGGCAGCCAGGTTAGTCTGCAGTACAAAGTGCAACCGCAAAAATAGTTAATATTTCAAGTCAAACTGCAAAAGCTGCAGTCAAAAATGAAAAAAAGCCCCGAGAACCTAAATTCTCGGGGCTTTTGTCATTTGGCGGAAACGGAGGGATTCGAACCCTCGATGAGGCTCTACACCCCATACTCCCTTAGCAGGGGAGCACCTTCGGCCACTCGGTCACGTTTCCTGT
>JAYTPK010000308.1:0-9632 GCA_043747295.1 Polaromonas sp.
CCAACAGCCTAAAAGACCTGTACGGCGCAGGCGCGCTGCCCATTAATTACCCCAACCCTTACGACCTGCGGCGCGGCAAAACCGGCGGCGGCATTTGGCTGCACGGCGTGCCCAGCAACCAGTTTGCCCGCGCGCCCAAGGCCACCGACGGCTGCGTAGCGGTGTCTAACCCAGACTTGCTGCGCATCATCAAAACAGTAGAAATTCGCAGCACCCCGGTGGTGATTGCGCCCAGCTTGCAGTGGGTCAACCCCAACGCGCCATCCCCCGAGGCCAAAGCCTTTGACACTGCTTGGGAGCAGTGGCGCAGCGCCAAATCCAGTGGCGACCTTACGCGCACCATGGCCCACTACACGGCAGACTTCAACAGCTACGGCAAAACCTTGGCCGACTGGACAGGCGTGGTCAAAAACGATATCGCTTTAGCCAAAGGCAAGCCTACACAAATCAAAGACCAGTCGATTTTGTACGCCCCAGAGCACGCAGCAAATGCAGCCAGCAGCGCCCAAAATGCTACGATGGTAGTGACCTATTCTGAGATACGCGCGGGTACCACTACGGCACCCACCAAGCGACAATATTGGCTGCGTTCTCCTGCAACGCAAAATCAGTGGAAAATATTTTTTGAAGGGTTAGTTAGCTAAGGCTATCAAAATACATCTATGTTCAAGTCAAATTTCTTATCATTTCGCCGTGTAGTCCAAGTATCTATTGCTCGGACAGCTATTATTTTAGTAGCATCTGTTGGCATGATGTCCTCTGCTACGGCACAAACCAGCACTGCAGCCACTGCAGCTGCCCCTAAAGTAAAAATCATCACCTCGATGGGTGACATCGTGGTGGAGGTGTACCCCGACAAAGCCCCAAAAACAGTGGAAAACTTTTTGCAGTATGTGAAAGACAAGCACTATGACGGCACAGTTTTTCACCGCGTGATCAGCTCGTTCATGGTGCAAGGTGGTGGTTTTGACGCTAAATACACTGAGAAGAAAAGCCGCCCACCCGTGCCGCACGAAGGCCGCGAGGCATTGGCTAAGGGATTGAAAAATACTACTGGCACACTGGCCATGGCCCGCACCGGTGACCCGCAATCTGCCAGCGCGCAGTTTTTTATCAACGTGGTGGACAACGCATTTTTAGACCCCACACTCATTCCCGATGGCGACCCAGTCATTAACTTTACTTACCAAGGTAAAACCTACCCCAGCACACCGCGCGCTAACCTGTTGGGCGCTGGCCAGCTGTGGGGCTACACCGTGTTTGGTAAAGTAGTGCAAGGTATGGATGTGGTTGAAAAAATCAAAGCTATGCCTACAGGTGCAGGCGGCCCGTTCCCTACCGATGTGCCTAAAACCCCTGTCAGCATCGTGTCGGCCACGCTGGTGAAATAATCGTCGTTAACTTATACATAATCTCAAGTTACTTATTTTTTTAGAAAGACCCATCCCATGGCTAACCCCCAAGTTGAACTGCATATCGCTGGACACGGCACCATCGTGCTGGAACTAGACGCTGACAAAGCCCCAAAATCTGTTGCCAACTTTTTAGCCTATGTGGCCAAAGGCCACTACGACAACACCGTTTTTCACCGCGTGATCGACAACTTTATGGTGCAAGGCGGCGGGTTTGATGCTGCCATGACGCAAAAGCCTGTGGACGGCGAGATTGAAAACGAAGGCAACAACGGCCTGAAAAACGACAAATACACTGTGGCCATGGCCCGTACGTCTGAGCCGCATTCAGCCACTGCGCAGTTTTTTATCAACACTGCTAAAAACGATTTCTTAAACCACACCGCACCGAGCCGCCAGGGCTGGGGCTACGCCGTGTTTGGCAAAGTGGTCTCAGGCACTGAGCATGTGGACGCTATGGGCAAGGTAAAAACCACCCGCAAAGGCTTTCACGACGACGTGCCCGCCACCGACATGGTGCTGACCAAAGCGGTTGCACTGTAAACCAGACACTATGACCCATGCGCTGCCGCCCGTAACTACGCTGGCAGTGCCAGCGGACAAAGTTAACACGCTGGCAGTGCCAGCAAGCAATGTGTACACGCTGGCAGCGCCAGCGAGCAATGTGTACACGCTGGCAGCGCCAGCGCGGTGGCAGCGCATTGACTTTATCTCTGACCTGCACTTGCACGAAACCGAGCCCGCTAACTTTTTAGCTTGGCGCCGGTACCTAGAAACCACCCCAGCTGATGCGGTATTCATCTTGGGTGACTTGTTTGAGGTGTGGGTGGGTGACGATATTTTGCGTCATCAAACCAACAGCAGTGCCACGCCCAGCAATGCAGCAACGCGCCACCAAGGCACGCATTTTGAAGACCGCTGCGCTCGCGTGTTGCACCACGCTGCACAGCATAAAGCACTTTACTTTATGCACGGTAACCGTGACTTTTTACTGGGCAGTGCGGCATTGCAAGCATGCGGCATGCAGCTACTGCCTGACCCCACGGTGCTAGAGTTTGCCGGCCAGCGGTATTTACTGAGCCACGGCGACGCGCTGTGTCTTGGCGACACCGACTACCAAGCCTTTCGCGCCATGGTGCGCACCGACAAGTGGCAGCAAGATTTTCTACATCATCCCCTGCAAGAGCGCCTGCAAATGGCGCGCAAGTTGCGTGCGCAAAGCGAGGCCCGCAAGCTGCAAGGTGGCCCTTGGGTTGACGTGGCACCAGACGCTACGGAGCAATGGATGAACGCAGCTGGCGCCCAACACATGATCCACGGCCACACCCACGAAGGCGTGGACCACCCCATCACCAGCGCCCAAGGCCCTGGCGTGCGCCACGTATTGAGCGACTGGCACGCCGACGCCCAGCCACCGCGTGCGCAGGTGCTGCGCCTGGACCGCACCGAGACCACACACAGCAGGTTGCAACGCCTATCGCTTGACGCTGTGACAGCCCAATGAATTAGACCGCCACCACAATAGCAAACTGCGCCTGCAGCCCATCACTGCCCTGCACAAACGGCACTGTCAATGCTGCCCGTGCATCGTTACTCAAGCGCCGCCACAGCCCATCGCGCTCATTGCCCGGGTCGTTGGCTACATACAGCTGTGTAGTCAATACGTCGCGGTTGGCCAGCTTTACTTTCATGTGGATATGCGGTGTGCGGCCTGCGTACTGGGCGGGGCGCATAGTGCGAAACCGGTAGCTGCCGTCTGCGCCCACCTGCACTTTGCCAAAACCTTGAAACGCCGGGTCTGCGCGGCCACCGTCGGCGCTGTGGTGGTAATGGCCGTCGTTATCGCACTGCCAAATCTCTACTATTGCACCAGCTACCGGTTTGCCACTGACATCGCTGACACGGCCCGTTAGCCAGGTGGCCTGGCCGCGAGTATATTGGCTTGCGCCATTGCGTAGCAAATCAAAATCAGTGTCTTGCGGCATTTTGTCAGGGTAGTACGGCCCCTCGGTTTGTGATGGGGTTAGGCGCAGCGCGGGTGTGCTTTGGGCGCGCACGCTGCCCCACACTGCGGCTACGCCTACGGCGGCTGCAGCCTGTCCCATGGCATGCCTGCGGGTGAATGAGTTTGGAAGTTGGGGCGCTGGCATGGTGTTTACTCCTTACAACTAGGGCACTGATAGCCTGCTAGTGTTTAAGCCACTGACATTTCAATATAGCATTTTGACCTGCGCAATCAGCGTTGGTTCAATCACCCAAAGCAAACGCATCCATGGCCAAAAACCTGTACATCACCTCGCGGCTAATGTAGTGAGCTTTAAGGGGCGTTGTGCTGCCCCAACCTGCTGCGCCCAGTGCAAAGTAGATGGTGGCAAAGTGCTCGTCAGTGGGGTGGGCTTGCACAGCATGTGGAGCCTGCTGGCGGTAGGCGAGCATGGCTTGGGCGTTGTTGCTGGTGACTGCGTTTTCAATCCACCGGGCAAACTCGCCGACATAGCTAGCTGCCGCGTCGTGCAAAGCGGGGCGGCCTTGCACAAACTCGTGCAGGTTATGCGTCAAACTGCCCGAGCCGATGATCAGCACACCCTGCGCGCGCAAGCTGGTCAAGGCTGACCCCATGGCCATCAGCGTCTGCGGCGTGTAGTCTGCAGGCAAAGCCAGTTGCACCACAGGAACATTAGCATCTGGAAACAAATGCATCAACGGTACCCAAGCGCCATGGTCAAGCGGGCGCTGTGCATCTGCCTGCACGGGTATGCCAGCAGCTTGCAGCAGCGCGATGACTTGTTGCGCTAAGGCTGGGTTGCCCGCAGCGGGGTATTGCAGTGTGTACAGCGCAGGGTCAAATCCACCAAAGTCGTGCCACGTGGCAGGCTGCGCGTTGGTCATTACCGTGGCGGTGCGCGTCATCCAGTGCGGCGACATGATGATAATACCGCTGGGCTGCTGCGCTAACCCTGTTGCCCATGCACGCAAAGCGGGTGCCGTGCTGCCGGGCTCTATTGCAAACATGGGGGAGCCGTGGGACACGAACAGGGTGGGCTGGAGAGTGGGTTTTGAAGCTGCTGACATGCTGCGTACTTTGATGCCACTGGCGGTTTTGCAAGAGCTGGCAGTAGCTTGTATGTACTGCCGCCCAGCTAAGATCCACAAAAAGACGTGTCGTTTTACGGTAAGTTAAACAGCATTCACTACAAATTTAATAGCTAAAGATGTAATGAATACTTGGACTATAAAATTATTTAACCCCCAAAACAAGGTTCAAGGGTGTTTACAAGGCCTTTGCGCTAAAAGTATCACACGATTTCATATTGCCGCTTTGCAAACCCGCGTTAAACCAAGCCATGCGCTGCTTGCTGCTGCCGTGGGTAAAGGTGTCTGGCTGTGCGTACCCTTGGCTCTTTTTCTGCAACGTATCGTCACCAATGGCCGATGCTGCAGTCAGTGCTTCTTCAATATCGCCTTTGTCTAGGCCCAGCTTGGAGCCACGCGACCACACGCCTGCAAAGCAGTCTGCCTGCAGCTCAAGCCGCACGCTCAGGGCGTTTTGCTCTTTCTCGCTGATACGGCCGCGCATAGCATCAACCTTGCCGCTGATGCCCATGACGTGCTGAATGTGGTGGCCTACCTCATGCGCAATCACGTACGCCTGCGCAAAGTCGCCGGGCGCTCCCAGTTTAGTTTTCATGGTTTCGTAAAACGCCAGGTCGATATACACCTTTTGGTCGCCTGGGCAATAAAACGGACCCATGGCTGACTGGCCTGTGCCGCAGGCTGTGGGCGTAGCGCCGCGAAACAGCACCAACTTAGGTGCCGGGTATTGCGCCTTGCTTTGTGCAAACACTGCGCTCCACACGTCTTCGGTGTCAGCCAGTACTTTAGATACAAAGCTGGCCATGATGTCATCTTTGGGTGGGCGCTGCGCTGGGCCTTGGCTGACCTGCTGGGTTGGCGCGCCACCGCCGCCTAAAACACCCAAGATCGTCATCGGGTTGATGCCCAAAAAGTACGATGCCACCAGTGCAATGACGATACCGCCAATACCTAGGCGCCCGCCGCCTAAGCCGCCAATGCGCTGGCCACCGCCGCCCATACCACCGCCTTGCCCACGGCGGTCTTCTACGTTATCGGATTCGCGTTTGCCTTCTACGTCCATGATGGATCTCCAACGGTTAATCTAAAAATATCTATCCCGTAATGGTACACCCAGCTGGCTCTAAATAGCCACTTTGACCTACACTGTTTTGCACGGCGCAGGGCACGGTTTTTTAGTCGTGCAGCAGGGCAAACACACGCATGGCGCTAAGGCGCAAAGGTTCGGCCGTGCTGGTGTGGCCCCACTCTAGCTGCTGGGCTGCGTAAGGCGCATCGCGCAGCATGCGCAAAGTGTCAACGCTGTAGCCCTCTGGGGCCATCAGTTCTTTAAAGCGCGACAGCACCGACAATGCGCTAGCAAAACCCAGCTCGGTAGCCTGCACGCTAGCGGCTGCGCCAAGGCGCGGTGCAAATGAATTGCGCGATTGCATTAAAACCATGAGATAAGCTCCTCTTAGGAAGGCTAAACACACGGTCTGCAGGTTGTTTTGCACCCTGCAGACCCCTTGGAACATACAACGCATTGTGGTTCAATGTGGTTGATACATCTAGGTGCATCGGCTCAAAACAAATGCGCAAAATTCACGGAAACTCTTATTTTTCAAATCGCTTTTGAAAACTGCTAATACCCCTTCAGCCACTGCGCGCCGCTCATCGGTAAACACGGCCCGTTCAGCGCCTGCAGCTACCATGCGCGCAGCAAAATTGCCGTGCGTTTTAGTCACGGGCTTTGAAGCTTTTGGTGATGACCCTAGTGGCCAAGGCCTCAATCCCAGCGCAATGGCTGCACAAGCCTTGCAGGGCCTACAAATCCACGAATACACCGTTGTTGCTGCAGTGCTGCCCTGCGTATTTGACCGATCAGTTGTCGTGCTCAAAAAGCTCATCCAACAGCACCAACCGTGCATGGTGGTGTGCGTGGGCCAAGCCGGTGGCCGCGCAGGCATCAGCCTAGAGCGCATAGCCGTTAACTTAGACGATGCGCCACTGGCCGACAATGCAGGCAAGGTGCGCAGTGGCAGCCCAGTGGTAGCGCTTGGGCCTTCAGCCTACTTCAGCAGCTTGCCCGTTGCAGCCATGCTAGCGGCACTGCAGCGCAAGGGCGTGCCGTGCGAGCTGTCCAGCACCGCCGGGCATTTTGTCTGCAACCATGTGTTTTACGCGCTAATGCACAGCTTGGCGAAAAGCACTGCTCGCAACGCCGTACCCGCAGGGTTTATTCACGTACCCTACTTGCCCGATCAGGCGGCAGCCAGTGGCATAGCAGGCATGCCCAGCATGCCCTTAGACCAGATCACTCAGGGTTTGCAGATAGCGCTGCAAGCGGCCTTACACGCATCTGCGCGTAGCTAACAATAAAGTAGCTACTATTAATTTCATAGCTACTAGAGTAATGAATACTTGGACTACAAGCCTATTTGATTGGTAAAAATGATTTTAAACAGCCTGCAAACAGCCCAAGCCTTGCCCTATGCAAATTTAGCCGCTGAGATAGCCCAACTGCTGCAAGACCCCAGCGTGCACGTGCCTGCACGCATGGTGCAGGCCTTGCCCGGCGGCGGTAGTTTGTTTGTCATGCCTGCGCACGACGCGCGCATTGCCATGACCAAGTTGATCACCTACACACCTGCCAATGCATTCCCTGCACATGCTGGGCGCGGCCTGCCCACCATCATGGGCGACGTGCTGGTGTTTGATAACGCCACAGGTCAACGCCTAGGCCTGTTAGACGGCCCTACGGTCACCGCGCGGCGCACAGCGGCAGTGTCGCTGCTGGCCGCGCAAAAACTGGCTGCACAACCAGCAGGCCCGCTGTTGATCGTTGGTGCAGGGGTGCAAGGGCGCGCGCACTTAGAAGCTTTTGTCACCGGGCTGTACACCCCTGAGCACACCCCTGAACACATGCAACAGGCACATGCGGACGCGCCCATCCGCGAGGTGCTGGTCATCTCACGCAGCACCAGCAGCGCACAGCAACTAGTGCAGCACGCCCAAGCACTATTTAAACTGCACAAGCTACAAGGCACCGCCAGCGTAGTGACTGACCTAGCACACGCCCTGCCGCGCTGCCCGCTGGTGGTGACCTGCACCAACGCCCAGGGCCATGTGCTGCACAACCCCGCGCTGCTGCACCCGCAAGCATTTGTCTGCGCCGTCGGTGCATTTACACCTACGATGACTGAGCTATCACCCAGTGTGGTGCAACACTTAGCAGCGCATGGCCGCATCTTCGTAGACACTGCAGATGCAGCCCACGAGGCAGGCGATTTAATTCAAGCAGGCATCGACGTCAGCGCCTGCGCCACACTGCAAATCGCTGTGCAGCAACCGCCGTTGCAACGCGGTTTAACGCTGTTTAAAAGCTGCGGTTGGGCTGGCTGGGACTTGGCTGCTGCGCGGCTGGCAGTGCCAGCGGCACACTGATCAAACAGTTGCAGCAGCTAGCTTTGAACCCTGCACGGTAATGCGGTGCATCAGCCGCAAGTAGCCGGGGTAATCATTCAACGCCTTATGCCAAGTAGCGCGGTTGTCCCAAAAAGCTATCGAACCTGCCTGCCACTCAAAACGGCAGCAAAATTCCTCACTAGCGGCATGTTGGTACAAATACTGCAACAAGCCAGCGCTCTCTTGCTCAGTCCAGCCTTCAAACCGTACGGTAAATGCAGCATTTACATATAAGGTTTTTCGCCCAGTCCCGGGGTGCGCAATCACCACGGGGTGCACTACATCTGCCTTCAGCGGTGCGTCACCGCCAATACGCTGACCTGTATCTTTTAGCTTGGCGTAGCCACCTTGGCTGCCAAACACATGGTTTGCAGAATGCACGGCGTGCAAACCGCTTAAGGTTTGTTTTAAACCTGAAGACAATGATTCATAGGCCAAGCCCATGTCTGCAAAAAGAGTGTCCCCACCAAGGGGCGGCAGCTCGCGCGCCAGCAGCATAGAGCCCATGGCCGGTGCAGCGTTATAACTGTGGTCGGTATGCCAGTCTCCGCCAATATTGGTAGTTTGGTCAGCGTCTTTTCGCACCTCGGCAATTTCAGGATAACCCGGCACCGCTTTAAAAAACGGATTAATCTCAATCGGTGCCCAACGCTGAGCAAAGGCCATATGCTGCTCAGGGCTTAAATGTTGGTCTCTAAAAAATATCACACCGTAACGCGCAAAGGCTTGGGCCATAGCGGCGAAATCATCGTTAGATATTGGCTTAGCCAAGTCAACACCAGTAATGATGGCGCCCAGTGTTGTCGTTAAGGGTGAAATTTTGATAGCACTATGGATCATCTAGATACCTGTGTTTCGCGGTTTACCAATAGTAGCCCATCAGCTACTACATCTGACTCATGTTTTCTAAGGTTTTTAATGGGCAACTTAAATGTGCGATATGCATCACATTTTAAAGTTAGCGGCGAACTAGCTTTCCATTCGCAGTTTGTTGGTCGCTTTGGTAAGTGCCTTCCCAGCGATCTCCATTAGCCCATGTAAACACGCCGTCGCCATGTTTTTGGCCGGCCTTCCATAGCCCCTTGTAGCGGTCGCCCACTTTCCACACAAACTCACCTTGGCCATCGGGCTGACCATCAGCAAACTGGCCTTTGTAGTTATCGCCCTGCAGATACTGCAGTTGACCAGTACCATGGGGAGAGCCGCTTTGTACCTCGCCCTCGTAGCGGTTGCCGTTGGAATACTTTAAAACCCCTTTGCCCTGCGGCTGGTCTTGCTGCCACACACCTTCAAAGCTTTGGCCGTTGCGCCATTGATAAGTACCCTGCCCTTGCGCCTTGCCTTTGACAAAGCTGCCTTGGTACACGTCACCCGATGCATACTTCATTACGCCTTCGCCGTCGGCCACGGCCTCTTGTACGAGGCCGATGTATTCGTCGCCGTTTTTACCCAAGATGTCGCCGATGCCCTCGGTGTGACCGTGCCTGCCGCCCGGCGGCACCTTGGCGATCTGCTCGAGGCTGGCCTGATCGAATCCCGGATCGAACGTCAAACCGGTCGCGGTCGCCCGCAACACATCTTCGCCCTGACCGTCAGCGGAGAGGCGGTCTTCCCGAAACGTTACGCCGAACTGTGCGGCGATATTCTGCAACACGTGCAATCCCTGTACGGTGACGGCGC
>JAYTPK010000309.1:0-1571 GCA_043747295.1 Polaromonas sp.
TAGGCGGTGGCCGTTAAGCATCAAAAACAATTCCACTGCTACAAACGCTGTACGTTTATTACCATCTAAAAATGGATGATTGCGCGAAATACCGTACCCATACGCGGCTGCTAGCCCGGCAATATCTGGCGTGCCATAAGCAGCCACTTGCTGCGCGCGCGCCAAGGCTGAGTCAAACAACGCCATATCCCGCACACCCGCTTGACCACCGTGCTCGGCCAGTTGCTCATCATGCACAGCAAGCAAGACGTCGCCGTCTAACCAAATCCAATCTTTCATGCGTACCACCCCTATTTGGCCAGCTCACGCAGCACATGACGTCGATTTTTCATAATCTCGCGTGCCGCTTTCATCTGCAGCTCAAAATTAGGGTCGCTGTGACTTACCCGCATGCCATCCGGCGCGTCCGTCATAAAAATTTGATCGCCCTTGGTCACTTTAAGCCGCGCCAGTACTTCTTTAGGCAAAATAACGCCTAGCGAATTGCCGATTTGGGTAATTTTGAGAGCGTGCATGACAAATCCTTCAAGTTATAACTTTAATTATAACAATTTAACCACTTCTTTGCATTCTGCCGATCTGCGCAGCTTGGCGTTGGCGGGTTTGTGCATTCAAAATTCATTAGACAAAGTGGCTTTTACCCAAGCAATACATGCTCAAGCAGCTACGCCATCTATAGCAGACGGTGTACTACAACTCACTCTACCCATCCCTGGCCGCCCGGCCCAGCCAGTGCTGATGCAACACCTGAACGTGCCCAAACGCTCACCGTACACGCCCGACGGCTTGGCTGCGCTGGTGCATGCGGTATGCCATATTGAATTTAACGCTATTAACTTGGCGCTAGACGCCGTGTGGCGCTTTGCCGGCATGCCGCGCGCCTACTACCTTGACTGGTTGCGCGTAGCAGCCGAGGAAGCCTACCACTTCAGTTTACTTAGTGAGCAGCTGCACAGCATGGGCTGCCACTATGGCCACTACCCAGCACATAACGGGCTGTGGGACATGACCGAAAAAACCGCAGGCGATATCACCGCCCGCATGGCGCTGGTGCCGCGCACGCTAGAGGCACGCGGGCTAGACGCCACACCGCCCATGCAAGCCAAGCTGCGCAAGGTAGGCAGTGCCGATGCACTTAAAGTGGTGGCAATTTTAGACACGATCTTGCGCGACGAAGTAGGTCATGTGGCTATAGGCAACCACTGGTACCACTGGCTGTGCCAGCGCGATGGGCTAGAACCTGTGACGCACTTTCAACATTTAATCACGCAGAACGAAGCACCACGCTTGCGGCCCCCGTTTAACGATGCTGCACGTCGCAAAGCGGGATTTACGGATGCAGAAATGCAGGCCTTGCTGGCAACAACGTCTTAATTAGATCATCACTTCACTATTAATTGCATAGCTGCCTGAGCAGGTTTTACTTGGGTTGCAAGCCTAAATAGCATAAAAAAGAGCGCTTCCAACGTACTGCAAGGTTACGCACTAGTGCAACGACACCCGCATCGTGGTTCCTGTCAATGTCAGCACATCGCCATGCGTCAGCATGACGGGGTCATCGGTAATGTTCA
>JAYTPK010000310.1:0-1598 GCA_043747295.1 Polaromonas sp.
ATTAGCAAGTTTACGAGCCATCTTTCTATGGCAACTGCACGCTAACTTCGTAGAACAAGGCGCATTCGGGCTTGTTGATAATCTGAGACATCAATGCCAGCGCGGCTTTGCGAGGCTTATTGCCAAAACCTAGCCTTCAGACAAGGTTGTCTAAACCCAAGGCCAGCGCGGTAGGGAGTGTTTGTTAATAAATTTTACCTGCCCATTGCGCTATCTGACGGGCATCGCGATACACTACCTATAGTGTCTTGCCAACACAAGAAACACTATATATAGTGTGTAACTGCTGGCAAGCTGTGAACTTAGAGTGCCTTGCAAACACGCCAATTAACCCCAAAATGAGCAATAAGCTGGGGTCAATTTTGGGGTGGTGCAAAAAACCATGGGGTTGGCATGTCAAGTAAAAGTAAATGAATATTTGAGGACACAATGCAAACAATTTCTGTTGATGGATCGCAATCTTCTGCGAGCACACCCGCAACACGTGCTGCTGACCGTGCTGTCATGCCTGAGCGTGTGATGGCAACGCAAACTTTGGCCCAATACCAAATTATTCGCCGTAACGGTGCTGTAGTGCCTTTTGAGCCGGGCAAAATCGCCGTGGCGATGATGAAAGCTTTTTTGGCTGTACATGGCACACAGGGTGCTGCGTCTGCAAGCGTACGTGAAACTGTAGAAGGCTTGACGCAAACCGTAGTGCGGGCCTTGGTGCGCTCGCGTCCCAGCGGAGGCACGTTCCACATCGAGGATGTGCAAGACCAGGCAGAATTAGGGTTGATGCGTGGCGGTTACCAAGAAGTAGCGCGTGCCTATGTACTCTATCGTGAGCGTCGAACCCAAGAGCGCGCTAAGCAGGCGCCAACCGCAGCGGCAGCAGCTGTGCCAACGCTGCACGTAATGGACGGTGGCAAACGCATTGCGTTGGACATGGCCAAGTTAAAGCATCTGATCGAATCATCCTGCGCTAACTTGGGCAAAGATGTGACGCCTGAGCCAATTTTTTCTGAGACGCTGCGCAACTTGTATGACGGCGTGCCAGTAGATGAAGTGTACAAGGCCTCTATTTTGGCGGCGCGGACGTTGATTGAAAAAGACCCTGATTACACCTACGCTACATCACGCTTGCTGATGCATACCATTCGTAAAGAAATCTTAGGTGAAGAAGCTACGCATGACCAGATGGGAGAGAAGTACCCGGAATACTTTCCCAGGTTCATTAAAAAAGGTGTAGATAACGATCTGCTCGATGAACGCTTACTGCAGTTTGACCTGAAGAAGTTGGGTGCCGCATTAAAACCACAGCGTGATTTGCAGTTTGACTATCTTGGTTTGCAGACTTTGTATGACCGCTATTTCTTGCATGTGCGCAAAAGCCGCATTGAAATGCCGCAGGCGTTTTTTATGCGTGTAGCTATGGGCTTGTCGCTTAACGAGATCAACCGCGAAGCCCGTGCTATCGAATTTTATGAGGTGTTATCGTCATTTGACTTTATGTCCAGTACGCCGACGCTGTTCAACAGCGGCACCTTGCGTTCGCAACTGTCCAGCTGTTATCTCACCACAGTGCCTGATGATCTGGACGGTATCTACGAATCCAT
>JAYTPK010000311.1:0-7617 GCA_043747295.1 Polaromonas sp.
CAACATTCCCACAGCTTTGAGGGCTGGTTTGGATCTGAAGATGATTTTCAAAGCCAGTTGGTGCGTGGCTTAGTGCAATGCCCCATATGTGGCGACGCAAAAATTACCAAAAAGCTCTCTGCACCTCGTCTAAACCTGATGGGCTCACGCTCCAATGGGTCGACACCAGCGGGCTTTAAACAAGCTCACGAAGATGCGCAAGCCTCTGGGGTGGCAGACAAGGTTGCAGATAGTGCTGCGGCTCAAGGTACTACGGTATCTGCAACCGCCACTGCGCCTAGCGGCAGCCGGTCGCTAAGCCCAGCCATGCAGGGCATGTTGCAAGACCCTCAATTTCAAGCTGCTTACCTGCACATGGCCCGCACCATCATGGCTAACACCGAGGACGTAGGCAGCCAGTTTGCCCAAGAGGCCCGCAAAATTCATTACGGCGAGGCAGACGAACGCGCCATTCGCGGCCAAGCTACACGCGATGAAACGCTTGAGCTGCTAGACGAAGGTATTGACGTGTTGCCGCTAGTCTTGCCTGAAGCCCTTAAAGGCACTTTGCAGTAGCAAGTTGAATAACGATCACTATAAAAATAATAGCTGTCTGGGCAATAAATACTTGGACTACAGCCGGTTTTTCATGCTAAACATAGGTATATCATGAGTTTGAGCCAACTCGGTCAGTTGTTGGCAACTGCGGTTACGAAAAAATGCCGCCAGTTGCTGCTGCGTAAGTGGTTGCTGCATCAAGCCGTGGATAAGGTTGACCTTAAACGCATCTGCGTTGACTGCGATGCCTGCAGCTTGACACAGAGCTAGTGCAAAGTGTGGCTCTAGCGCTGCTACCGCTACCCGGCCATCGGCACACGCATACACACGGTAGCCTGCGTGCGCGCCACCCACTTCGCCTGCGGGCAGCGTAAGGCCCCACGCTCTGGGCAGGGCTAGGTGTGCAGCTGCATTGGACAAGGCAACTTCATGGTAACTGGCTGTGCCTTGGGTGGCCTGAACCAGTACGGTTTGCAACACTGCCTCGCTGCACAGCAGCGCCCCCGCCATGTCGGCGTACAGTGTGGCAGGTAAATCTAGGCCCGTGACTAAATCGTTTTCAGCCAGGTAGGTTAAGTCATGTCCAGGTTCCTCAGCGCGTTCGCCTGGGCTACCCACAATGCACACCATGCTCAGCTGCGGATGGGTGTTGTGCACGATGCTCCAGTCAAGCTGCAGCTTACGCAGCGCAGATGGCCTGAACGAAGTAATGAGTACATCGGTATTGGCCAATTGGCTGTGCAACGCTGTCTGGCCAGCAGGCGTTTTAAGGTCTAGCGTGATGGTGCGTACACGGGCGTGCATCTGCGCATAGGCTACTGGGTTGTAGTGGCCCATAGGGTCACCTTGCGGGCCTTCTATCTTAGTGCATTGCGCACCCATAGCTTGCAGGCGCATGAGGGCTGCAGGGCCGGGCAGATTGAGTGCGAGGCTTAGAATGCGGATGTTGTGCAGCGCTGTTTTTAGCGTTATTTCTGGCATTTTAGAAGTGTTTTAGCCTTGTAGTCCAAGTATTTATTGCTTATATAGCTATTAAATATGTAGCGTAAGTTATCCCGCGAGTCCCACATAGTTTTCTGCCAGCATCGTCTGCGCCGCCTCAGAACTCATTAAATAACCCAGCTCAGCTTCTTGCATTTTTTGCCCAAAGCCTTCGCTGTCAGGAAACCGGTGCATCAGTGAGGTAAGCCACCAGCTAAAGCGCTCTACGCGCCAGATTTTGGACAGTGCGCGCTGAGAATAACCGTTGATGCCCGCTTCAGACGCGCCGCTGTAATAGTCACTAAAAGCCTCAAACAACATCCCTACATCACTGGCAGCTAGGTTTAAACCTTTGGCACCGGTGGGCGGCACGATATGGGCTGCGTCGCCCGCTAAAAACAAACGCCCAAAGCGCATCGGCTCGGTTACAAAGCTGCGCAGTGGGGCGATGCTTTTTTCTATCGATGGGCCAGTGATGATGCGCGATGCAGTGTCTTCGTCCAGGCGCAGTTTCAGCTCAGTCCAAAAGCGCTCATCGCTCCAGTCGCTCACCTTATCGCTCATGGGGCACTGCACGTAGTAGCGGCTGCGCGTTAAGCTGCGCATGCTGCACAGCGAAAAACCGCGTGGGCTGTTGCCGTAGATGATGGCGTGGGGCGACACAGGCGGCACATCAGCCAGCACGCCCAGCCAGCCAAATGGATATTCCTTGCCGTACTCGGTGATGCTGCCTGCGGGTACGCTGGCGCGGCTGATGCCGTGAAAACCATCGCAGCCTGCAATAAAGTCGCAAGTGATTTCGTGCTGCACATCGCCATTCACATACCGTACCGTGGGTTGCTTGTTGTCAAAGTCATGCAGGCTGACTTCTTTGGCTTCATACACCGTGCTGCGGCCTACTGATGCGCGGTGGTCCATCAGGTCTTTGGTGACCTCAGTTTGCCCGTAGGCCGTGACTACTTTGCCGCCTGTGCGTTGGCTCAGCTCAATGCTGTGGCGTTGGCCGTTAAACACCAGCTCTAGGTGGTTATGTGCATGCCCATGTGTTTGCACGCCTGTGCCTACGCCAGCTTGTACCAGCGCGTCTACCGTGGTTTGTTCTAAGATACCAGCACGGATACGGCCTAGCACATAGTCACCGCTTTGGCGCTCGACGATGATGTTGTCAATGCCTGCTTTGTGTAGCAATGCGCCCAATAGCAGCCCCGCAGGGCCTGCGCCGATGATGCAAACTTGGGTACTTAGCTTGGTGGTCATGTTATTTTTATGTGTTTTTTAATCGGTATGTCTGCGCACCAGCCACTTAAGCGCGGTGCGATATCTCAATGACCAGGCTGCGTGCTGCCAGCTCGTCGATCAGGGCCTGTGCTTTAGCGCGGTTGGCAGCGTCTAGGTTAGCGTCCCACTCGTCTAGCAAATACACCTTGGCGTGGGTTTGGTGCACTATTTCAGTGAGCGACTGCAATTGCCGCTCACCAGACGAAAAGCCTGCAGACTTTGGTGCACTGGCAGTGTTGGTGGTTTGACTGTCTATATCGGCATCGTCAGCCATTTCCTCAGCTTCTTCATCCTCGATGGCCGCCATTTCTGCCGCTGCAAAGTCAAACGCCAGTTTGGTACTAGTAGGCCAGTAGTAGGCACTGGCGCCGATATGGTGTTTAAGTGCTGCCAACAAGGTAGATTTGCCTGCCCCGTTGCTACCGCGCACCTGCACCACGCCGTGCTGCAGCTGGGGCAGCATAGCGCAGGCTGCGGCAAAGCTATCTAAGGGTAACGTAGTGCTGCCAGAGCTGCCGTCAGCACCGCTGGGCGGCAAATACACTAAGCGCAACTCATTCATTTTGATGCGGTCATTAAAGTCCTCATCTGCCTGCGCCTGCATGGCCAAGCTGGCGCCGGTCATGCGCGTCCAAATGGCTTGCATATCGCTCCAGCCTGCGGCAAGGTCGTGCACGTTGTAGGACAGCTCGATTTGGCGCGGCAAGGTGGCGGCCAGTGCAATTAAAAGTGCAGTGTTTTGCGCGTTGTTGCCCGCCACATAGGCCAGGTACGCCATGATGATCAATAGCGACGAAATGCCGCTGGCCGCTGCCAGTCCCTGCTTGGCCATGATGGCGCGAATTTGCGCACGCAGTGCATCGCGCAAACGCTTTTTAAAACCTGCATGCCAGACGCGAAAGTTATAGCGATTGCCACTGGTGATGTTGTCCCAGGCCGTGTAGGTGCGCGCGGTCATGCTGTTGGTCGCGCGCTGGTTTTCAGCATAGATCGTGTTGACCCATTTGCGCACAGCGTATTGCAACACCATCAGACCCACAAATACACCGCCATAGACAAAAGGCAGGCCTGCATCTATCGCAAAACCCAGCACGATAGAGTTAAACAACAAGCTAAAAAACAGCTTTAAATCTGCTTCTAGTTCATAGATCAATTCAAAAATGATGTGGAAGGTTTCGTTGGTCAAAAACGGCTCGACCTTCTCGCGCTGGGTGCTACCTGCGAAAAGACGCGCGTCGGTGCGGTTCTCACGCGCAAAGCGCAGCATGTAGCGACCAAATGCTCCAAAGCCTGCGCGCTCGGCATATATCCAGCTGACAGCACCCACCACATACGACGCAGATTGCGCCAACACGATCCATGCAAAGTCGGCGATCAAAAAATCCTCATTGGCCAAGTCTTGGCCCGCTTTAATCACCAGCCAGGTGGTTAGGGCGGCTAAGGCAGCCTCCACCATCAGCAAGGCCAACATGCCATAGAACGGGGTACACAGCAGCAAAGCTGCAAAATCGCGCGGGCGGAAGATTTTTTTAGTCAAAGTCATGGGCTTTACGTGGAAGTCGCGGTGCAGTTGTAAGGTTAGATAAATAATACCTAGTAAAAACCCTATGCCCCAGTCTTTTTTAATAGTATTGTCAACGCAACACTTCGATAATTCGTTGATACCTCAGATCAATAGGCTCAACTTATTGGTTACACTGGTGCACCCGCCGCAAGGTAGGTGAATATTAACCCTCTCTCATCGAAGGAAATCATCATGGCAAAGAAAATGAAGAAAAAAGGCGGCAAAAAAGCCCCAGCAGCTAAGTAATTAGCCGCAAATTAAAAAATACCCGCGCAAGCGGGTATTTTTTTGCCTGTTTGCAGGGCGGAGCAGCATCTATGGGTGCCCAATAAGTCACGGTGCAAGCAGTTTTCTTGGTGGTTTGAGTTAACTCCCCTTTGGCAATGCACAGTGTCCTTGATTGGCCGTGGCGCTCGTCCTAGTACAACGAACTGGCAACGCACAGGGCAAACTGCAAGGAACAAAGCACGCCGCACATGCTAGCAGAAAGAAAACACAGACTAAAACATGGAAAGTAATAACTTTACCAACCAAATATGCCTGTAGTCCAAGTATTCACTGCTTAAGCAGCTATAAAATTGATAGTTTCTAACTGACAAGAAAAAGCTAAAGCCAGCACTTGAAAAGTTGTCCAACATTCTGAAACACGAGTGCTTCATTGAGCTCTTGCCTACGCATTAGCAGCATTTTTTGAAAAAATAATTAGCCATTTATCTACTAAGTCACAAAACTGTATTGTCAATGTAGTAACTTTGTAATTAAGATATACGTTAATAACAGTATATTAAAAATATAAATAACTAAGCAGCAAAATTATACATAAGGCATTGGTTTTACTATTTAGGGGGTTCTATGTTGGTCATATCCACTCGGCGCTACGTGCGCTCAGCAGTTGTAGCTGCATCCGCTTTAGCCGTTCTTACTATTGTCAGCTGCGGCGGCGGTAAAGATAGCTCCACCGAGCTAGACGCTAATGGGCGCTACACCACCAGCAGCACTGACGGTGCCACGGTGCAATATGCCGGGTCAGACACACCAGGCAGCGCGCCCACCACCCGCGTGGCACGCGATGCAAGTGGCGCGCCAGCCCTGCCAGACGGCCATGTGCCCGCAGGATCCGTCTATAAATTTACCCCATTGGGCATGGGTGCCGCGAATATCGAAATTCGCGTGCCCTTTGACCCGGCCCTGACGGGTAGCCGAGCCCCCAAGCTGCTGGTATCCATGCCTGGCGAGCAGTGGGCCGAGGCATCCCAAGCCCGCATAGACGGCAACATGCTGGTAGCCCAAGTGCCCCAGCTCATGTACGCCGTGGTGATCATCGACAGCACAGACACCGCCCCCCAATCCCAAGCCACAGCGCAAGACGTCTACAAGTCAGGCGGTGCCAGCCAAGCCAATGCCTCTGCTGCACCGCGCCTGTCGGTTCGTGTCGCCAGCTCCACTACACCACAGCTACCACCACCTGACCAGCGTGGCATCATCCAGCTTAGCCAGTCCACCCGCTTAGATTTGCAGCTGGCTTACAACCTCCCCACAGGCTGCACCAGTACACCCCGTGTGCGTGCCTATGCCGTTTTTGTGCCCGGCACGGACGGCAATAACCAAATTAAAACGGTTGAGCTTGCCAACGCACCCGTCAGCACTCTAAGCGGTGCCATCAACGTGAGCCAAAATCTGGGCGCAAGTGAAAATGGCATTTGGACATTTGCTGCGTTAGCCTATTGCACCAACCCAGGCCAAATTCTGCCGCGCTATGCTTATCTAGCCACTGGCCCCGTTATCAAAGTCAATGTGCAAGCCACCACCGCAGCCCCCCTTATCACCCAAGCCCCACAAAACGCCAGCGCCACCGAAGGCAGCCCCGCCAGCTTTAGCGTAGTGGCTTCCGGTGCGGGCCTTGCCTACCAATGGCAGCGCAGCAACAACGGCGGTCTAGACTACGCCAACGTCAGTAGTGCCACTGCAGCCAGCGTCAGCATCACCACCATCTTGGCAGACAACGCCAGCCTGTGGCGCGTCGTCGTGCGCAACACCAGCGGTGCAGTCACCAGCACCGCCGCCAGCCTGACCGTTGTACAACGCGCAGTTGCCCCCAGCGTTACCAGCGACCCCGCCAACCAAGCCGTCATCGAAGGCGAGACCGCCAGCTTCAGCAGCGCCGCCAGCGGCACCCCCGCCCCCAGCATCCAATGGCAAACCCGCCCCAGCGCCAATGCTGACGCTAATGCAGGCTGGGTCAACATTGCAGGGGCCACCGCCAGCACCTACAGCACCAGCGCCACCACACTAGCGGCCAACGCCCGCCAATACCGCGCCCAGTTCAGCAACAGCGCAGGCAGCGCCAGCTCACTGCCCGCCACCTTAAGCGTCAGCGCCCGCACCATTGCCCCCAGCATCACCACCCAGCCCATTGCCCAAAGCGTGCAAGCAGGCCAGTTTGGCCTGTTCAGTGTTAGCGCCGCAGGCACCAGCCCCTTGAGCTACCAGTGGTTTAAAAACGGCCAAGCTCTGGTCGCCGCTAACGCCACCGAATTGCTCATCCCCGCCAACGCCGCCGATGTCGGCACAAGCTACCAAATCAGCGTGCAGGTCAGCAACAGCGCAGGCAGCGTCAACAGTGCCGTTGTCAACATGACCATCACCGCCAGCACCAGCGGTGGCACTGGTACCACCGGCACCATTGGTACCTTGGTCAACGCCACCCAAGGCGGTGTGGTCACCACTGGCACAGGCGCAGAAGGTGAACCCAGCCTGGTCATTCCCCCCGGCGCACTCAGTGGCAATACCACTATGACCTTGGTGGCCAGCAGCAGCAGCGCCATCGGCCTACCCGCAGGCGCCACCGCACTGGGTGATGTACTAGAGATTGGCCCCAGCGGGCTGAGCTTTAACAGCCCTGTCACCCTGAACCTGCCCGTGCCCAGCAACATACCCGAAGGCAAAGTATTGGCCGTGATCGAGCTGTCCAGCAGCCCTGCATTAGCTAGTCAAGCTAAAACCACAGCGAAAGCTAGCCCCACCCAAACAGCCCAAAGCACGTTCGCTGGCACCAACTTACAAAGACTGGCCAAGTCACGGGCGTTGGGTTTGGGGGTGATGATGATGGCGGCTGACCCCAGCGTTCCAGCGTCCACACGCTGCGTGAACAGCCAAGATATTCGAGGCGGCAGCATTAAAGTAGATCTCAGCAGAGCCGCACGCTACATTACTGCCGCCGTATCCCCCGAGGGCTGCGATAGCAACACAACAACGAC
>JAYTPK010000312.1:0-4756 GCA_043747295.1 Polaromonas sp.
AGCGGCATCTAGGAGGAATCGGCGGCCCTAGGCCGCCATGGGGGACAGCCGCGTAGCTGAAGTAGCGCCGTCGGCATGATCCGTACAAGACGAAAACAAAAGACAAGAAGAACTACAACTTCTCCACCACACAAAAACTGGCCGCATAGTCCGTCTCATCCGTCACCGTGATATGCGCCGTCAGCCCCTGCGCTTCAAACCATTCTTTTAGCTCGCCATGCAGCACGATGCACGGTTTGCCGCTAGGCAGCTTGGCCACTTCGCACAGCCGCCAAGTCATGGGCATGCGCATGCCTAGGCCTATGGCTTTGCTGAACGACTCTTTGGCGCTAAAGCGGGTGGCGAGATACCGCAGGCCGCGCTCGGGCCAGCGGGCGCTGCGCTGCTGCCATACGGCCAGCTCGCCCTCGCTCAAAATCTTGTGTGCAAAGCGCTCGCCGTGGCGCTCTACGCTGGCGCGGATGCGGCGAATGTCGCACACGTCGGTGCCTATGCCGTAGATCATGCCGCGCAATGGCGCACAACGGCGCACGGGCTGCAACTATCAAAACACTGCGGGCAAGACGCGTAGATCATGCGAACGCTTTTTGAATGCACTGCTGATAGGCCTGCACCGCGCTGGTATAGCCCATCTCTAGCGCATCAGCCACAAAGGCGTGGCCGATGGATACCTCTTGCACACCGGGGACTTTGGCCAAAAATTCGGTCAAGTTGTCGCGGTTTAAATCGTGGCCTGCGTTAATGCCCAGCCCTGCGGCTTGTGCGGCCACTGCAGTGGCGGTAAAGCCAGCCAACACCTCGGATTGACGCGCTGTGCCAAAGGCGCTGGCCCAGGTTTCGGTGTACAGCTCAACACGGTCGGCACCTGCGGCTTTGGCTTGTGCCATTTGTGCAGGCATGGGGTCCATGAACAGGCTGACGCGCACGCCCAGGGTGTGGCATTCGTCAATTAAGGGTTGTAGCTGCGCAGCGTCTTGTGGAAAAGTCCAGCCGTGGTCGCTGGTGGACTGGCCCTCAGAGTCGGGCACAAAGGTGGCTTGGTGCGGCTTCATGCCTTGTTGGCACAGGGCGCGCACGATGTCCATCAGGTTATGCAGCGGGTTGCCTTCGATGTTGTATTCGCGGCCGGGCCATTGGCGCATGAGCTCGGCTATCTCAAACACGTCGTTTTGGCGGATATGCCGCGCATCGGGCCGGGGGTGTACGGTAATGCCCGCCGCGCCTGCTTTAAGGCACAGCTGGGCTGCGCGGGCAACGCTAGGGATGCCTAAGTGGCGGGTGTTGCGCACTAAGGCAATTTTGTTGACGTTAATGGACAGGGCGGTGCGGTGGGTGGGTGAAGGGGTCATCACATGCTCATTTAGGTATGAAATAGGCCGGTAGTATAAGTATTTACTGCTCAAGCAGCTATAAATTTTATAGCAATTCTCAGCAACTTATGCAACAGCATGTGGATCAGCTTGTGCAACAGCATTACAAGGCTTGCACGTCCATCATCATCTGCCGTGTGCGCAGGGTTTTGCCGCCGCAGTGGTAGTGTAGCAAGCTGCGCAGCTGGTTTTTAAGTGCGGTTTTGTCGGCTGCAGGCAGCGCGGCGCACACGCTGCGCAGGGTGTGCAGTGGCGCTGCGTCGTCTAGCGCGGTCTGTAGCGCCAGCCAGTGGCGTGCGGCCAGCGCGGGGCGCTCGTTGGCGTCGTCGGCACGCACGGCGCGCAGGCCCGCCTCCGGCAGCAAGGTGTAGGCGGTTGTCATGGTCAGTGGCTGCAGGGTGAGGCTGGCTACGTCTAGCGATGGCAGCAGGCCAATCTCCCGTAGCACCAGCAGCTCAAAAGCGCGCAAAGCGCTGTCGGCCTGCTGCGGGTCGCGCAGCAGCTGGGTCACCAAGGCATAGCTGTCAAACAGCGCCTCGTGTGGGTCGTCGCGCGCTAGCAGTTTAAGGATGAGTTCGTTAACGTAATACCCCGACAATAGCACATCGCCACTGGGCATGGTCAGCCCGCCCATCCACTCAGCGCCCTTTAAAGTTTGCACCTCAGCGTCACCACCAAAGGCAATGTGCAGCGGCTGCAGCGGTAGCAAGATAGGCCGAAACTGCGAGCTAGGCCGCTTGACGCCTTTGGCTACCAAGGCAATACGCCCATAGTGGCGCGTGAACACCTCCAGGATTAGCGACGACTCGCTCCAGTCGTAGCGGTGCAATACAAAAGCTGGCTCGTGTACTATCTTTTTCATAGCTGCTTGAGCAGTAAATACTTGGACTATGGGACTAAAACGTTGGTAAAACTGGCTGCGGTACCGGTTTACTCGTAACCATACGATTTAACGTGCGCAGCGTTGTCGGCCCAGCCGCTTTTGACCTTAACCCACAGCTCCAAAAACACCTTAGCGTCCATCAGCCGTTCTAGCTCGATGCGCGCTTCCATGCCGATGCGTTTGAGGCGTTCGCCACCCTCGCCAATGACCATGGCTTTGTGGCCGTCGCGCTCTACCACGATGGTGGCAGCTATGCGCACTAGGCGTTTGGCAGTTTTGCCAGGTTCTTCACCAAACTGGTCGATGATGACAGTGCTGGTGTAGGGCAGCTCGTCGCCAGTCAGGCGAAATAATTTTTCGCGCACCATCTCGGCGGCCATAAACTTTTCGCTGCGGTCGGTCAGGTCATCAGCGCCGTAAATCCAGGGCTGCTCGGGCAGGTATTTCTCGCACACCAGCAACAGGCGCTCAATGTCGCGGGCGTTTTTGGCCGACATGGGGATGATCTCGGCGTAGTTGTACTGCGTCTGCATTGCTTGCAGCCACGGCGCTACCTCAGCACGGCGGTGGTAGGTGTCGTATTTATTGGCGATCAAAATGACTTTGGTGCCTTGGGGGATCAATTTCAGCACTTTCTCGTCGGCTGGCCTAAAGCTGCCAGCCTCCACCACCAGCAGCACCAAATCAACCCCGCTGATGGTGCCGCTGACGGTTTTGTTGAGTGATTTGTTCAGCGCATTGCTGTGTATAGTTTGAAACCCCGGCGTGTCGGCAAACACGCACTGCGTAGCGCCCTGGGTGCGAATGCCCAAAATGCGGTGGCGTGTGGTTTGCGCTTTGCGCGAGGTAATCGATATTTTTTGGCCTACCAAGGCGTTGAGCAAGGTGGACTTGCCCACGTTAGGTTTACCCACAATAGCGATCAGGCCGCAGCGCAGAGGGCCAAGGCTTGCGACTTCAGCCGATTCAGTGGCGTTGGGTACGCTGGTTTTTTTAAAAAAGCTGTCCAGTAAATCGTTAGGGGCTTGCGCGCTTGGATCTGTATCTGCAGAGTCAATTTTTTCCGCGCTAAGTTTGGCGACGGGCTTTTTAGCTGCTGACTTTTTAGCTGCAGGGGCTTTGGGTAATGGTGTGACTGCCATAGTAAAAATATCCAGTAGCCGCAAGTGCAATGGCAAGTGCGGCGGGTTTAAATCAGTAAGGCCTGTGCTGCGCGTTGATGCGCTGGCTGCAGGCGAGGTAAAAGCTTAAGCTGCCTTGCGCAACGAAACCAGCAGTGTCGTAGCCGCCGCCTGCTCTGCCGCGCGGCGCGAGCCGCCAAGGCCGCGCTCGCTGCGGCCTAGCTCGGTGATTACGCATTCGACTTCAAAGGTTTGTTGATGTGCCGCGCCCGTAGTGCCCACCACCGTGTAGGCAGGCAGGTTCATTTTGCGGCCTTGCAGCCATTCTTGCAACTCGGTTTTGGGGTCTTTGGCGGCGGCCTGCATATTGGGGTTGATTTGCACCTTTTCGTACAAACGGCCCACCAGCGCGGCGGCGGCATCAAAGCCTGCGTCGATATACACACTGCCAATCAACGCTTCTAGTGCATCAGCCAAAATGGACGGGCGCTTTACGCCGCCAGAGCGCAGCTCGCCTTCACCCAGGCGAATCATGCCAGTCAGGCCAACATCCACGGCCAGTTGGTGCAAAGTGTCTTGTTTAACCAAGTTAGCGCGCACACGTGACAGCTCGCCTTCAGGCAGCGTATCTAGCGCTTGGTACAGCAGGCCAGCCACGGCTAAATTTAAAACCGAGTCGCCTAAAAACTCTAAGCGCTCGTTGTGGTCGCTGCTAAAGCTGCGGTGCGTTAGCGCCCTGCCCAGCAATGCCTTGTCGGCAAACGAATGCTGAATACGCTTTTGCAATGCGGCTAGGCCGCTAGGGCTATGGCTGTCCAAATGGAGGTTTTCTTTTTGCCGCTGGGCAGCATTACTTAGCTGTATTACCAGCGTACTTGAGCAACAAATAAGCCGGGCCACCCAGATGGATTTCTTTGTTGTAGGCAAAAGCCACTACCACTTTGTCACCGTTTTTGGTGATGTCTAAATCTTTGGCAGTGACTGATTTGAAGTCGTCGATGGCGCTGGCGCTTTCAAACACCCGGCGCACGTCAGCAGGTGTACCACCAGCATCCGCCGCTTTTTTGGCTGCTTTGTTAATGGCTTGGTATTCAATCAGCGTGGGGGCCACTTGGGCACCAATCACCCCGGTAAATGCCAGCACTACGCCTACAAATACCAGACCAAAAAACGAGATGCCACGTTGACGAGATTTCAAACCAGTTTTCATACTACACCCTCTTAATTTATTGGAATGCGCCAATGCGCTTAAGGTTACCAAAATTCATCCACACAAAAAAGGCCTTGCCTACAATATTTTTCTCAGGCACAAAACCCCAGTAGCGCGAATCTAGCGAATTATCGCGGTTGTCACCCATCATAAAGTAATGGCCCTCGGGCAC
>JAYTPK010000313.1:0-14393 GCA_043747295.1 Polaromonas sp.
CTGCGCCAAGGCGGCTACGACTGGGGCATGCTGGCTTACGCCGTGGGCTTTGGCGGTAGCATGATTTGGTTTGGCTCATCGGCTGGTGTGGCCCTGTCCAATATGTACCCCGAGGCACGCTCTGTAGGTGCGTGGATCAAAGGCGGCTGGCATGTGGCCGTAGGCTACGTGTTGGGCTTTGCCATTTTGATGGCGGTGCACGGCTGGCACCCTGAGCCATTGCGCGGCGGGCAACCTGCTAGAACTAATGCAACACCTGCAACTCCTGCAACATTGGGCATCCAGCCGTTGTTGAAAGCGAATTAAAAAGTGAAATTAAATGCTATAAAATACATAGCTATATAACTAATAGATACTTGGACTACTGGCCTATTTGCCTCCTAAATCATGAAAAAACCTGCTATTTTGATCGCCAGAGCCGTTGCCGCTGAGTCAATAGACCGACTGCGCCCCCACTTTGATATTGAAACCAACCCCGACGATGTTATTTGGTCGCGTGAAGAATTCATTGCCAAGCTGCAAGGCAAAGTAGGCGCGTTCACCAGTGGCGGCGAGCGGATTGACGCCGAGCTGCTAGCCCAGTGTCCAGATTTAAAAATTTGCGCCAACATGTCAGTGGGCTACAACAACTTTGACGTGCAAGCCATGACCGCCGCAGGCGTGCAAGCTACCAACGCGCCCGACGTGCTAACCGAGACCACTGCCGACATGGCCTTCACCCTGCTGATGGCCACCGCCCGCCGCGTGAGCGAGGCTGAGGCCTATTTGCGTGCAGGGCTGTGGAAGAAAATGAGCTTTGACATGCTGCTGGGTAGCGACATTCATGGCGCAACCCTAGGCATCTTAGGCATGGGCCGCATCGGCCAAGCCATTGCCAAGCGCGGCGCGCATGGCTTTGGCATGAATGTGATTTACCATAACCGTTCGCAGCTAGATGCAGCCACCGAAGCATCTGTGAAAGCACGCTACGTTAGCAAAACCGAACTGTTCCAACAAGCCGACCACGTTGTATTGGTCGTACCCTACAGCCCCGCGTCGCACCACACCGTGGCGGCAGCAGAGATAGCGCTGATGAAGCCCACGGCAACGATAGTCAACATTGGCCGTGGCGGATTGATCGACGAGGATGCTTTGGCTGCAGCACTGGCTGCCAACAAAATTTTGGGCGCTGGCCTAGATGTGTTTGAAGGTGAACCCAAGATAAACCCCGCACTGCTCGCGCTTAAAAACGTGGTCCTCACGCCCCACATCGGCAGCGCCAGCGTACCTACACGCAAGGCTATGGCCAATTTGGCTGCGGATAATTTAATTGGCTATTTAATCCACGGTAAAGCTGTTACGCCGCTTAACACACCAGCAACTCGTTAAATAATCTAAAACCCTTCCGTTCAACCTGAGCTTGTTGAAAGGTTCTGCACAGCCTGGCAATGGCACGGGTCTAAATTGAGGTGGCGATTTAAAATCATCACATGACTACCACCGCACTCCAAGCCTTTTTTACCGTCTTTCTAGCTGTTTTTTTAGCCGAGCTAGGCGACAAAACCCAGCTAGCCACCGTGCTGTTTGCCTCAGACAGCAACGCAGCCGTTAGCAAATGGACGGTATTTTTCGCCGCCAGCGCCGCGCTCACCCTCAGCGCAGGTATTGGTGTGGTGGCGGGCAGTTATCTAGGCACACTAGTATCACCACGCACCCTGCAGTTGGTGGCGGGTTTAGGATTTGTATTGATTGGCGTGTGGACGCTTTACAAAGCTTGGTCTTTATAAACCCCGTCAAAAGCTTGGGCACTATCAGCAGTTGTTAAAGCTGGCGAATATCTAACTTGCGAAACTTGATGGTACCGCGCGCCCACTGCAGTGCAATAGGGCCACTGGCCAGCTTAGAGTCATCAATTTCTACCGTCTTAACACCGTTCAACACCAAAGTTAAGCGCGTGCCTTTGGCGGTGATTTCGTAGGTGTTCCACTTGCCGCCCGCCTTGGGCATGGGTTGGGCCACTTTGGCCACCTTCACGATAGCGCCAGTGCCGTAGGTAGGGTCAGGGCGCTGGTCAAAAATGTTGGCTTCGTAGCAGTTTTCGTCGGTAATTTTGCCCGGCTCTTGGCAGCGCATAAACACGCCGCTGTTAGCATCGTCGCTAGACCAAAACTCTGCACGAATTTCAAAATTTTTGTAGCTGGCTTTAGACACCAAGAAGCCAACCTCTTTGCCGCCTTGGCTGGCTACAACAGCGCCATCAACACCGCTCCAGTTGGCATCGCCTACGCGGTTAAAGTTATCCAGGCCGTTGGTGCCATCGATCAACTTGACCCAGCCTCCACCGGCATTGGGTGTTGCGCAAGCTGTCAATAGCGCGGCGGATGTAATGGCAAGATAAGTAAGATGTTTGCGAACGGTCATGTGGGTCTCCTAGGGGGATAAATATGTCTAAATCAGTATAAATTAGCTGCCCCACAAGTGCAATGCTTCACATTGGGGGCTAGGCTTTACCCTCGGTACCACCAATATGCTGCGCCCACAATGCACACTACCCAAATGCCCACCATGCACACTGCCGCGACATAGCTGGTTGGTCGGGAAATAAGTACATCTGCCTTCTCGCGCGCTTGTGCCAGCACCTGTGCGGGCAGCAGCCTAATGACAAGCAATAGACCTAGAGGAACAATCAGCAGATCGTCCAAATACCCCAACACAGGGATAAAGTCAGGTATGAGGTCGATGGGGCTTAACGCATAGGCTGCCACAGCGAGCGCCAGCCACCTTGCTAGCCTGGGAGTTCTGGTGTCGCGCGCTGCAAAATACACCGCCACAACATCTCGTTTTATGCCCCGCGCCCAGTCCTTGGCTTTTGTGAATCGAGATGCGAAGTCAACTTTCATTCGGTGGTATTGCGTGGTTCAGCGTATCGAGTAAAGACCGACTTTACTACCATCGGCTCGATGGTTTTGCCTAGCAAGGTTTCATAAAGAGCCTGAGCGCAGACAAAATTAGTCACCGGAATTTCAAACCAGCTCAAGGCATGAGAAATCGCTGACATTTGAATCTCCTTATGAAAATAGGCGCGGTTCAATTATGGAGATATCCACAATGCTGTCAAATACCTTGGTTCAAGCTGTATGGTCGAAAGCTAGCGGTAGCCATAGCTAAATCTAAGCTAGTTAAGCTTTTGAAAAAACTGCCACCATGAAGTTGACGATTCAAGACGGCGCCGGCGCGTTTTGCTGCATCAGCATCGGGGCTGGTGACCGCTCTCGACAAGGCCGTCGGCCTGGTCTGTGGTGGCCATCTGAAATGGACTTGAGCTAGGATGCCCGAGCATCTGAGAACCGTTTTGTATAGTTTTACTATAGACTACGGCAAGCACTACCCGCTTAACCTAAATCGCGAAAGGATCACCATGCTACAAACCTACGAAGCCACGCTAGAAACCAGCGGCCAGGTGTTGTTTACCGATTTGGCTAAGCCCATATACCAACAGCGCCAAAAAGTATTGATTACTATCGTGTCGCCGCTTGCAGACACTGCGCTGCCCTCGCAACCCACAAAGCCCGTCGATCTTGGAAACGTAAAGCACGACTGGCTAGCCTTCGCAGGCGCGCTCAAAGACTCCCCCGCTTTTGCAGGCGACCCACTGGACATTCAGCAACAGATGCGCAACGAGTGGAGCTAACCATGGCAGAGCTGCGGTTTTTGCTGGACACCAATGCCGTTATAGGTTTGCTCAATGGCAATGCCGCCGGCATGGCACTGATTCAAGCTGCCAAATGCGACCTGTCCAACATGGCGGTCAGCCAAATCACCCGCATGGAGCTGCTAGGCTTTGCAGGCATGGCTTCTGCCGAGGAGCAAACTCTGCAAAATTTGCTCGCTGCGGTTCACGTCATCTTGCTCGACGAAGCCATTGAAGCGCACACCATTGCGCTGCGCCGTCAGTACAAAATTAAGCTGCCCGATGCCATCATAGCTGCCACCGCTGCATCACGTGGTTTGGTTTTGTTGTCTATGGACAAAGCGTTAAACAAAATAGCAAATCCCTAAGGCTCAAGCCAATGCCCCGGCTAGCGTCCCGGCACACGCACTTAACCGCGCACCGCCGCTTCAATCGTGGCGATGTCGATCTTTTTCATCTGCATCATCGCGTCGAAAGCGCGTTTGGCGACAGCCGCATCGGGGCTGGTGACCGCTTTCGACAAGGCCGTCGGCGTGATTTGCCATGACAAGCCCCATTTGTCCTGGCACCAGCCGCAATCGCTCTCGTGGCCGCCGTTGCCAACAATCGCGTTCCAGTAGCGATCCGTTTCTGCTTGATCAGCGGTGGCCACCTGAAAAGAGAAGGCCCAGCTGTGCTTGACCGCAGGCCCGCCGTTCAGCCCCAGGCACGCCACACCCATCACGGTAAATTCGACCGTCAACACGTCGCCCATCTTCCCCGCCGGATAGTCCCCCGGCGCGCGGTGCACCGCGCCGACGAACGAGTCGGGAAAGGTCTGCGCATAAAACCGTGCTGCGTCCTCGGCATCGCCTTTGTACCAGAGGCAAATTGTGTTTTTGGCTGGGTTCATCATGTCAGTCCTACATTGCAGTGCGCTACACCGAGCCTAAGCAAACGTGCGAGCAGCCGCAGTTACAACACTTCCCGTGTTCGGCGTTCCCGTTGGCTCAATGAGCAACAGATGGGCTTCTTCGTCTGCCACAGTTCGGTGTTCGACTCCCTTGGCAACCACGTACATCTCGCCAGCTTTCAGCGTGACCGTCCGATCACGCATCTCGACATTGAGAGTGCCTTTGAGTACCAGGAAGAAATCGTCGGTGTCCGCATGCGTATGCCAAACGAACTCGCCTTTGACTTTGACGACCATAAGATCGAGGTCATTGAATGTACCGACTGTTCTTGGGCTCCAGTGCTCGTTGAAAGTTCCGAGCTTTTCTGAGAGATTGATCGAGTTATTTGTCATATGCGTACCTATTTGATCGGTCTCGGTTGCCCACACGCTCGGGCCGCACCTTGTTTTGCCTGACGTTTGACATGAGGGTGCACGAAAGGCGCAGCCTTTTGGGCATTCCCTCGATGGAAGGGTTAGGACCGTTCTTGCGAAGAGCGCTAAGCACTTGTGTTGTTAGCTCTGAGGCCAGTTATCGCAAATGACATGCCATCGAGCTTTTGATCCAGTGTGTATGTGCTTCTGCTGCTTTGGAAGGTACGGACTGTCGAGCGTTCCCAGGGGAAAAGCTGTCCATTCGGAGTACTTTCCCTCGCTGCGCCAGGTGAGCGGCGAGCCGCAGACAGAACAGAAAGCGCGTGTAACCGAGGCTGACGATTTGTATTCCTTGACAAGCGATGCGCCTTCAGCGAATACATGGTCTTTCGACCGGACGCTCCCATACGTGCCAAATGCTGCACCGTGGGCTTTGCGGCACATTCCACAGTGACAGTGGGAGACAGCTTCGATCTCAGTGGTGACTTCGTATTTCACCCTTCCGCATAGGCAACTGCTGTGATAGACGAGATTGTTCATGTTGCGGTGACGGCTCTAAAAAAAAATTACACCGCAAAACCTGCGGTATACAAATGCTGTTGCGATTTAAACTGGACATTGAACACTCCTAAAAGTGTCTTGCAGTCTAAGTTTCAAACCAATATACTGTTTATTTATACAGTTATAAAAATCGCATGAAACTTGACAACGCTCCTTTGCAGTCGATTCGGCTTTTAGACAAAGTGCGTGAGCGTATTCGTTACACACACTATAGCTTAAGCACTGGAAAAGCCTGCCTGTATTGGATGAAATTTTTCGTGCACTGGCTTAGTCGCAAACCGCTGCAAATCGCGCAAAATGTTGCATAGAGGATAATCAACTACGTCAAGCTCTACATAGGAAATGCATATGAGTGCAGTTATCAACCAAGCTTACGATCCGTTGGTGTCGCCGTTTGAAAGCCATGAGCAAGAAGCCAGTTATAACGCTTGGCTGAATGCTAAGTTTGACGCTAGCATTAATGATGCGCGACCTAATGCTGCGCATGATGAAGGGATGGCAAAAATAAAACTTACTTTGCAAACCTGCGCTACACATACCGCCCATTGAGTGGCGACCGAGTCCAAGGTAGGCGTGAAGTTGTGGTGTACTCCATCTACATCATTTTGTACCGCGTTATGCCCCACTGTATTGAGGTAACGAACGTGGTGCGTGCCATGAGAAATTACCCTCCAAGTCATTAATTACTTTCTCTATGGACATTACGATTTCGATGATCATTAGTTTGGTCAATATACTGCTGCTGGTAGTGCTTTTTATTTGGCTAATCTTGCGGAAGTCCAAGCATTTAATGCTTAACCAGCTATTAAAAGAAGAGCAGGCTACGCGGCATACTGAGGTAAAAACAACCTTGGCCACCACCAACGAACGGCTAGAGCGCGAGCTGCGGCGCGAGATAACCGAATCTGCGCGGGGCGACCGGGCTGAGCAGGCGCAGTCTCTCACCGCTTTTCAGGGGCATTAAACGCAAAGCTTGGCCATAAGCTTTGAATTTAGCTAGACAGATTTAGCTGCAATACCGCTTCAAACCCTTTCTCGTAACCCAGTGCTGGCGAATACAACTTCAGCTCACCGCCTTGCTTTTCGACGATCGTACGCGCAATGGACAACCCCAAGCCATAACCGGCTTGATTGGAAGACAAACGCACATGGCGTTCACGCAATCGCTGCATGTTTTGCGTGCTCACACCTGCGCCAGTATCACGCACGCTGATATTTGCCGGTCTGGTCAGTTGCACCCATACGTCTGACAGTGGGGCATATTTCAGGCTGTTTTCAATCAGATTACGCAGGGCAATAGCCAAACTGTCGAGGTCGCCTAGTGCAGTCAAAGCTTGGCCATCGGGCAAGCTAAGCTTGACTCTTCCACTTGCTTTAACTGATTGCGAAAGCTCGTCGACCACCTCGGTTGCTAGCATGCACAGGTCTACGGGCGCCTGGGTAAGTGTGGCGCTAGCTTGTGCACGCGAGAGTTGCAACAATTTTTCGGCTCGATTGCTTAGAGTGTCCAGGCTAGCACTTACCTGCTTGGTCGCTTCTTGCGCCGCCTCAGACATTGGATAGGTTTGCGCAGCGCTCAGCGACAGTTTGGCAGCCGCAAGCGGTGTGCGCAGCTCATGGGCTGCATTGGCTGCCAGCGCACGCTCAATTTTCAAAGCCTTGTCTAACCGCGCGAGAAGATGGTTGGTGCTGTCAGAAATAGCCACCAACTCTTTGGACAGCCCACTCACTACAATTGGTGTTAAATCTGTGCCGCCCCGGGCCGATATTTCACTGGCTACACGCTCTACAGGTAGCAGCTCCAGGGCGGTAATTTTCTGGACAGCCAGTAGTATCAGTGGCAGTAATGCCAATAAAATCACCAACAACCAAAACATGGTGTGACGAAACCCCTCGTACCTATTGGTGTTGGTGTCTGCCACCACAATGTAGAAGTCACGCGATGCATGGCGCAAGGTATACATCCGCCACTGCTGCCCCTGCATAAAACCCTGCTTGAGATCAGTGACTAGGCGTGTGCTGGGTGCGCCTGTTGAACGAAAAATAATGTTGCCTACGCTGTCCATCACCTGGTAGACCAAGTACACATTTTCCACTCTGATACTTTGGCTATCTGGCACTTCTTTGGCTATCACTGGTCCAGACTGCGCAATAGAATCTATCTCGTCCACCTCATGCACGGCAATATCCAGCAAGAGGCGCGCACTTTCCACCAGTGACTCATCAAATCGATCTGAAATTTCGCGATGCACATACCAAGCTGCACCAATGGAAGTGACTAACCAAATGCCACCCACCCACAGCGATAAGCTGCGGCTCAGGCGTGTTGTGATGCTATGCTGTAGAGCCTGCATGGGCAATTCCAGTCAAACGGTAGCCTTGCCCTCGCAGAGTCTGGATGCTGTCACTGCCCAGCTTGACGCGCAAACGCCTGACAAAAACCTCCAGCGTGTTACTGGCAATTTCATCGTTAAATTCGTACACCGCATTGGCCAGTGACTCTCTTGTATGTGTGCGGTCTGCACGGCTGGCCAAAACACGCAGCAACGCCCACTCTTTGGTAGTCAACTCCACGGCTTGCCCGTCTACGCTGACGGTATCTCGTGCCAGATCAATTCTCAAGGCACCCACGTTAACGACAGCGCTGGTCAGGCCACTGCGCCTGCGCTCCACAGCACGCAACCGGGCCAGCAATTCGTTAGGGTCAAACGGTTTGACTAAATAGTCGTCCGCGCCTTCATCCAGACCGCGAATACGGTCAGAGATTTGATCACGCGCGGTGAGCATCATGATGGAGGCTTGACTTGCATGGCTGCGTGCAAAAGCCAGCAAATCAATCCCCTCGCCATCTGGCAGCCGCCAATCAATCAAGACTGCTCCCCAGCCAGTCACGCGTAGCATGCTGCGTGCCGTGGCAATATTGCAGGCTTGCTCTACTACAAAGTCTTTAGCTCGCAAAAATTCACAAATCGCGTTGGCGAACTCAACATCATCTTCTACTAATAAAATTCTCATAGAAGTCTTTCATGCAAAGCTATTTTGCATAAATGGCAGTAGTCAATTAAAAAATAATATCACCTACACCAAATGTTTGATGCCCCAATAATGCCAACTGAAAGTCAGCTCCAAGGGCAGCATTTACATTCGCCTCAATGACAGTGTACTCTTGTCCACCCAGAGTTTCATAGTGGTAGCGCAACTGCCCTGCCGCTGTAAATGTGGTTCCAAATGCGATGGCTGAAAATACATCATTGGTACCAGCAGTCGATGTATTTGCATCAATTCCTGAAAAATCGAGTTTATCTACACCGCTGAGAAAATCGGAGATGATGTCTCGTGTAGCGGCTGTAGTTCCTGATTCATTAGTATTGGTGAAAATGAAACGATCGAGCCCCAACCCGCCAATTAAATAGTCAGCGCCTTGACCACCCTTTATCAAATCATCGCCTGCACCGCCATCGAGTTTATTTGCAGTACTGTCACCGTTGATAGTGTCATTGCCTGAGCCAGCAACAAAGTTTTCGATACCGCTGATTTGATCTGATAAGGCATTCGTTGCGCCACTCCCCACCACTGTGACTTGCGTGTTGCCGTTTAAAGTTACAGCGAGTGCGGCGGCAAAAGCTGAGTAATTGATAGTATCGCTACCAAACGAGCCACCATTTACAGAGTCCCGTGCGTTGTCCACCGTCATGATAAAAGTATCGTTGCCCAAACCACCAAAACCTAGGATAGATACGCCGCCATTTAATATGTTGCTACCTGCACCATCCGTCATGGTGTCGTCACCCACACCGCCCGTCACGTTTTCTATGCTGATGAGCACATCACTTCCAGTTGCGCTACTGCTAGCAACACCCGTGCTAAGGTTGACTGAAGTGGCCTCTGTTTGTAGCGCTAAGCTGTAAGTGTCGATGCCCAACCCTCCGTCGATGGTGTCGTTGCCCGCAGATGCATTAAAGCTATCGTTACCAGCCAGGCCCAATTGGATGTCAATGCCTGTCGTACCAGCAATGGTGTTGTTAGCATTGTTTCCAATGATGGCTGTTTCGGGCGATATGACTGTGGTGGTGCCAAATGGGTCGGTATAACTTGACACCACGCGAACGGTGATATTGTTTAAATTGTTTGCTGTAGTCGCTGCATTAGATCCAGCAATGTTGGTCCACGTCGCACCAATTAACTGCTGCCACTGATAGGTCGGAGCCAGTGCAGGAGCATCTGGGTCCGCTAGGGTGTTGGTGGCTGTGAGGCTGACGGCGTTGGCATTATTGGTAGGTCGAGGCGCATAACTTGCAATGTTAACGGAGCCTGTGCCAGCTTCATTCACGTTTTGCACCGTGATGGCGAGCACTTGGCTGTCCACTGCAAGACCATCGCTTACCTGCACCACTACGTCATACACATTATTCGTGCCTGCATCCGTAGGTGCCTCAAAATTGGGGGCGTTCACGAAAGTCAAAACACCCGTGGTGGCATCGATAGCAAAAGCCGCCGCATCTGCGCCACCACTGATGGAGTAGGTTAAAACCTGTGGATTTAGGGGGTCCCCGATAGTGTTGTTGAGGTCAATGGCCGTTACTGTGGTGACGGCGCTTGTATTTTCTAAGGTGAGTACCGCTGCAGTTGCGCCCCCGCCATTAGAGGTGATGATAGGTAGCAAATTGGGCAGTTGTGCTTCGCTCAAAGTACCGTCTGCAAATTTAAAGTTTTCTACGCCAAGTACTACATCGGTACCATCGCGTCCGGCTACGTTGTCAGTAATGCGATAGGCGGTCATAGTGCCTTGGTTTGCGCTGGCGTAGACAATTTTTTCGACCTTGTACTCTATGCGATTACCACTGAACACAGCAGTATCTGAGCCTGCGGTGCCGCCATCGCCTGTGGTGCCGCCACCTATTAAAGTTCTGACAGTGTTGCCACCTAACTCAAGATTGCTGAACGTTTCAGACCTGAGCATTTCGGTGAAGTGTTTATCGAAACCCGGCCCCACTAAATCGAGCAAGCCGTCGTGGCCACTGCCCGCTGTACCTAGGCTACCTATTGCACGGTGGGTTGCCTGATCAAACTCATGGTTGTAGCCCCCGCCGTATGTACCGATCAAGCTGTCTAGTCGAATGCCATCCCCGATGATTACGTCGTTACCCGCACCACCCGTCAAGCTGTCGTTACCGCTACCACCGATCAACCAGTTGGCGCTGGCATCGCCGATGGCAGTGTCGTTGTTACGCGAGCCAATAAATCCCTCAATGCCAACCCAAGCTGGGAAGGCGGTGTTGAGATTAATTGCGCCTAATGGAGGAGCCTGAGTTGAAAAATCTGCCGTCACGCCGATTGGAGCAGTCACAAAGTCGCTAAAGTCAATCATGTCAAAACCAATGCCCTTACCGTCGTTACCCGCGTCGGAGGTGCCATCACCACCCAGCACTTCGTCTGGGCCGCCGCCTGCGGCGGAGGACGGAATGCCGGGACGCAAAATATCGTCGCCGTCGCCACCGCCCAAAATGTCTTGGTTGTTGCCGCCCACAATCAGATCGTCACCGCCATCACCCCACAGTAAGTCGCCATCGGTGCCACCATCAATGTAGTCGTTTCCGTCACCACCGTGGGTAAACGCATCGGTATCTGCCCCACCAAAAATCACGTCGTCGCCGCTACCACCAGAGAGTTTGTCAATGCCCACGCCGCCGTAGAGAATGTCATTGCCAGCCCCCCCGATAAGCTGGTCTACCCCGGCTGCGGAGGACTGGCTGGATTCGCCGTACAAAATGTCGTCTCCGTCGCCGCCGTCAATCAAATCGCCACCATCCTCGCCATGGATGATGTCGTTACCATCGCCGCCATACAAACGGTCAATACCTGCACCGCCGTAAATGATGTCGTTGCCACCTTCGCCGTAGGCTGTGTCGTCGCCAGCACGCATATAGATTAAATCGTTTTTGTCTGTGCCTACCAACACTTCATTAGAGTTGGCCCCAGAGTCTGGCGTACCGTCTAGGTTCAAACCAGAAAGATTGTTGGTGGAGTTTGGCGCTATCACCTGGCGTACGTCACGGATGTATTGGACACCACCTATAGTTACGATGGCACCATTGGCATTGGTACTGTTGCCGCCATCGCTGAATACCCCAAGTGTGGGATTTGCTGCCAGTTGTGCGCCGTATTTGTGGTCAGTACGGAAATTGCCTGTGGTGTTACCAGCATCCACGTTCTGAGATAAATCAAAGTACTGGTCAGCATAAGCAAAGGCGCTGCCGTTTAAGTGTTCCAGGCCAGTGTTGCGTTCAATAATATCCTTGAACTGGGCATTACCAATCTCATCACCCAGATTCAAACCGTTCAGACGGTACAGGTAGTAAAAACGGTCACCGTCCATCAGGCGGTTAATCTGTTCAACAAAGACCAGGTTAAAGGTCTCGCCTAGCAAGCCACCGGCCACATGCGCCTCGGCCAAACCACCCAGCCAAGTGTCGATTTTGTTGAAGCCAAGGTCGCCACCCGTGAGGAAGGCTAACGCATCATCGAAGGTGTAGCCCATCGCAGCGGCATCACCATCTATCAGAGAGCCGTTCTCCAAACCAATAATGGCGCGCGCTTTGGCAAGGTTGCCATCAAACGAGTAGGCTGCAATAAAATTCACTAGATTGTCCGGGTGGATCATGTTGGCACCAAAATCAGACCAGCTGGTGTAGGCCGCCAGACCTACAGCAGTACGAAATTCGTTCAACGTAGGCATGCCAACATCCCGGCCCCGGGCGATGTTGATGGCTGCCAGGTCCAGTGGCTGACCGAGCAAGCCTTGGTTCAGTGCCGGGGTGATGAACTCATCGACTTCATTCATCTGTTGGTGCGTCATACCCAGAGCGATTGAGGCTGCGCCTTTGGTGGCGTAGAGTTGGGGGTTTAAAAATGCGCCCTCCAGCGCCACGCTCATCACCCTGCCGGTAATACCACCTGCCGGGTCAATCAGGTCAATGGATTCGCGGATAGTAGAGTGGCCAAAGCGAAAAGCTACTTGGGCATAGTCCAATGACACAGTGGCGTTTTCACCGCTGTTGTAACCCACAAACTCGGGCAGATCGGGTGTGATGGTGCGGGCGTACTGGTCTACTGCCGTGTGCTGGTA
This sequence comes from Polaromonas sp., assembly GCA_043747295.1. Classification (GTDB taxonomy): domain Bacteria; phylum Pseudomonadota; class Gammaproteobacteria; order Burkholderiales; family Burkholderiaceae_C; genus JAAFIP01. The sequence continues at coordinate 12,664 of JAYTPK010000313.1, forward strand.
TTCCATCTCTACCGTCAGTTTAGCGGCGTCAAATATTCTGCTGTCGTTCCAGGAAATACTGCCTGCAGCATCGGTGTAGTTGCCATCCTTTTCGTAATGGCCTGAGATGACGATAACGCCCGCACCCAGCGTGACACCCGTTACAGCGTTGATGCTGGTTTGCCAATCGTGCGCAATGCCGTGCGAGCTATCCCCTAAGGCCACAGCGCGGGCATCTTGCGCCAAAATAGCCTCTTCGATATTGCGCACTTGGTAGTTGTGCTCCTCGTGGAATACATGGTGAATGGTGGTCAACGCGATGTTCTCGTTGACTCGGCCATCGCCTGCAATGTAGTGGTCACCTACCGATTCCAACAGCACCTCTGCCGCCAGGGCCTCATAGCCAGGTCGGGGCGCAAAGGTGGCAAAGTTGATGATGGTGCCCAGGGTGATCGCGCCGGGAGGGCCGCCCAGGATGTAGCCACCGTTAGTGCCGGGGTCAATGCCCATGGCACTCAATGCGTTTTGCGTTGCTGCTGAGAAATGCGCAGTATCAAAATGCGGGTTCATGTCTAGCAGCAGGGCTTGGCCGCTACCACCAGTGCCTGCCCCTGAGGTAATCACGTCGCCGTTGGCATCACGGTTGCGCAGTTCCAGCACGTCGTTCCACGACAGATCATCACGGCCTGTGGCCAGCAGGTGGGCGCGCAGTTCGTTCAAAGTGGGCAAGGTGGCATTGGTCATCTCGCCCCAAGCGTTTTTCCAGGCCACTGAGGTATTGCCATCGAACATATTGGCTCCAGCGTGGTACCCCGTTCCGTCGGAGTCGGCTACCCATTCGCGTAGTAGCTGGGTTACTTGGTCGCTTGAGCCATAGGTTTGGCTCTGATCAATAAAGGGTGAGGTGTGGTTGACCCACTGGGCTTTGCCTGTGGCATCAAAGCCACTAACGTTAGCGCGCGAGATAGTTATCGATGTTGCAGGGCGGCCATCGGGGCCTATTACGCCGTACATCGGGTCGTCAAGCGCCAGCGGAATAGTGATTTTGGTGCCATCACCGCCTTTGCCGATGAAGTCCAGACCGTGGTCAAAAAATTGGCCAAACATGGCTAGCCAGCCGTTGCCTGGTGCTACGCCAGGGTTGACTGCGCCAATAAAGGCTTCATGGTTATTGGTGTTTTGCGGGTCGTGCTGACCCAGAGTCTCTAGCAGGCCGTAATCAACGACCTGTGCAATTCCGTTGTCATCATGCGCAATGTGCCCCTGCGAGTCCAGCGCAAACGTAACCCCCGCTGTGGTGACAAGCTGGCTGATCATGCGCGGGGTGTAGTCCACGATGCTGGTGCCAGCATGTGCTTCGTTGACATCGGGCGTGCTTAGATTGTCGCCCGTCTTCGTGTAATCGGTCACTGCGTTGGCAATCAAAGCAGTGTTAGCGGCGCTAAAACTATTGGCATAACTTGCACCTGCATCACCCGCCTCATGGGCCTGCAGGTAGTTGCCAAAGTTGGCCTGTACCCGTTGCAAAAATGGTTGATCCGCTGCGCCCCAAGTGTGGTTGACCAGCAGTAAATTGTTGTTCAAGCCCGTCACATCACGCAAGCCCTGAGATGCCGTGACTGAATCGTAGGAGATGCCAAAGGCTGCCACTGCTTCAGCGGCGCTGTGGATGCCGTTAGCTCCAGGATCTGTGACCAAAACGCCATCCCATAGCAGGGTGCGTTGAGCCATGTTGTTTGAGTCGTAAATGG
>JAYTPK010000314.1:0-4583 GCA_043747295.1 Polaromonas sp.
GCGAAAAGTCACCGTCAGTCTCCCCCTGGCGCGTGGTAGGGTGGCAAGTTATCGCGGGGGTGGTTATCGCGCTGTGCGCGTGGCTACTCAGCGGTGACAGTGGTGTGGCAATGTCAGCGGGCTACGGTGCGCTGATTGTGATTCTTCCGGCTGCAGTGCTTGCGCGCGGCATGACATCTCGGGTCACAGGCATGAATGCCATAAGCGCAGCGATGGGCTTTATGGTGTGGGAGATGGTCAAAATTGGCCTGAGTGTGGCCATGTTTTTGGCCGCTCCTCAGTTAATTCCAGGCTTAGATTGGCTGGTCATGCTGATAGCGGTCATATTGACGATGATGGTTTATGGGGTGGCGGCTGTGTATAAGCCGACACCTAAAGTAGTTAAAACAAGTGATTTGAATTAGGTAAACAACAAGATGTCTGAAGCTGCTCAAGGCCCCACATCCGGTGAATATATTGTTCACCACCTGACGCATTGGCAAAACAAAGCGCAAACCGAAGTCGTTGACTTTTCAGTCTTTAATATTGACTCTATTTTCTACAGCGTTGTGTTGGGCGTATTGGGCTGCTTTTTGTTATGGAAAGCCGCTAGCAAAGCCACCTCAGGTGTACCTGGCCGCTTCCAGGCTGCGGTTGAAATGCTGGTAGAAATGGTGGAGAGCCAAGCCAAAGGCATTGTGCACAGCGCACAAAGCCGCAAGCTGGTAGCACCATTGGCCCTGACAGTATTTGTCTGGATCTTTTTGATGAACGCCATGGACATGTTGCCCGTGGATTTGATCCCGTCTTTTTGGCACATCGTTGGCCCAGCGGTAGGCGCTAAAGACTACATGCGTGTGGTGCCTTCTGCCGATTTGTCTATCACCATGGCCTTGTCGCTAGGTGTATTGATTGTGTGCTTGGTGTACAACGTCAAGATGAAGGGTTTTGGCGGCTGGATGCATGAACTGTTCAGCGCGCCGTTTGGCAGCCACCCTTTGTTGTGGATCCCCAACTTCTTAATGCAAGTGATTGAATTCATCGCTAAAACGGTATCGCACGGTATGCGACTGTTTGGCAACATGTATGCGGGCGAGTTGATATTTTTATTGATCGCTTTGCTAGGCGGTGGCTTTACATGGTCACTGGGCGGCTTTGGCCTGGCTGCGCTGCACATTGTTGCAGGTACCGCATGGTCCATTTTCCACATCTTGATTATTGTGTTGCAGGCTTTTGTGTTCATGATGCTGACGCTCGTGTACATCGGGCAAGCGCATGATTCACACTAAAGTTTAGTGCGCCATCAAGATTGAAGTTTTTCGTTTAGTTTTCTTTAACCCTTCCCTTTCACTTTAGGAATCATCATGGAAGTTATTAGCTTTGTAGCATTGGCAGCAGGTTTGATCATCGGTTTGGGCGCTTTGGGCGCTTGTATCGGCATCGGCATCATGGGCTCCAAGTTCCTCGAATCTGCTGCACGCCAGCCAGAGCTGATGGGTGAGTTGCAGACCAAGATGTTCTTGTTGGCTGGTCTGATCGACGCTGCGTTCATTATCGGTACCGGTATTGCACTGTGGTTCGCTACTGCTAACCCATTCTTGGGCCAAATCGCCCGCTTGGTTAAGTAATTTCCCGTCTTTGTGATGCGTGGCCCGCTTTGCTGTGCGCAGCAAGGTAGCCCACAAGTCCCATCACTTTTAAGGATGCTGACGTGAACATTAACGCCACCCTGATCATTCAATTGATCGTGTTCCTGATCTTGGTCTGGTTCACGATGACCTATGTCTGGCCACCCATTACCAAAGCACTCGATGAGCGCGCAGCCAAAATCGCCGACGGCCTAGCCGCTGCCGACAAGGCCAAGGCCGATCTCTCGTCCGCCAACAAGCGTGTCGAAGAAGAGCTGGCCAAAACGCGCACTGAGACAGCCTCTCGCCTGGCCGACGCAGAGCGTCGCGCACAAGCTATCGTCGAAGAGGCGAAAGCCAAAGCGACCGAAGAAGGCAACAAAATCATCGCCGCTGCAAAAGCTGATGCTGACCAACAAACCGTCAAAGCCCGCGAAACTCTGCGCGAACAAGTCGCTGCACTCGCCGTCAAAGGTGCAGAGCAGATCTTGCGCAAAGAAGTCAACGCTGGTGTACATGCCGATTTGCTGGGCCGCCTCAAGGCTGAGTTGTAAGGACACGCCATGGCCGAACTCGCCACCATCGCCCGCCCTTACGCTGAAGCGTTGTTCAAAGCCGCCAAGTCTGACTTGGCAGGCACAGCAGTGTGGCTAGATGCCGTCACCGCCGTGGCCGCGAACCCACAGCTGCAGCAGTTTGCCAGCAACCCCAATGCCAGCGCAGCCCAAGTCCTTGAGCTGTTGACATCGGTGGCCAAGGTGAACTTGCCAGCGCAAGGTAAAAACTTTTTAGAGACCATCATCGACAATGGCCGCGTTAACGCGCTGCCCGAAATCGCTGTGCAGTTTCGCGCATTGAAAAATGCACAGGGCGGCACGGCAGATGCCATCGTCTACAGCGCATTCGCCATTGATGGTGCAGCACTGGCCGATGTGTCTACCCTGCTAGAAAAACGTTTTGGCCGCAAGCTCAACCTCACAGTAGCCATTCAGCCTGAGCTGATTGGCGGCATCCGTGTGGTGGTAGGTGACGAGGTGCTGGACACTTCGGTCAAAGCGCGTTTAGATCAAATGAAAGTTGCTCTGACTGCCTAAATCTAGTATTTAGCTACATCAGTGCCGCTCAGAGCAACATTAACTTATAGAAGGAACGAGCCATGCAACTCAATCCCGCAGAAATTTCCGAATTGCTGAAAAGCCGTATCGAAGGCTTGTCTGGCGCCGCCGACATCCGCAACCAAGGCACCGTAGTGTCCGTGACCGACGGTATCTGCCGCATCCACGGCCTGTCTAACGTGATGCAGGGCGAGATGCTTGAATTCCCGGCCGACGCACAGGGCCAGCCCAGCTTTGGCCTGGCGCTGAACCTGGAGCGTGACTCCGTGGGTGCTGTGATTTTGGGTGCGTATGAGCACATTTCCGAAGGCGACACCGTCAAGTGTACGGGCCGCATTTTGGAAGTGCCTGTGGGCCCTGAGCTCAAAGGCCGCGTGGTCAACGCATTGGGTCAGCCTATCGACGGCAAAGGCCCGATCAACGCCAAGATGACCGACGTGATTGAAAAGGTTGCGCCTGGCGTGATTGCGCGTCAGTCGGTCAGCCAGCCGCTGCAAACCGGTTTGAAGTCTATCGACTCGATGGTGCCTGTGGGCCGCGGTCAGCGCGAGCTGATCATTGGCGACCGCCAGACCGGTAAAACCGCCGTAGCGATTGATGCCATCATTAACCAAAAAGGCCAAGGCGTGACCTGCGTGTACGTGGCTATCGGTCAAAAGGCTTCTTCAGTTAAAAACGTGGTGCGTGCTCTCGAGCAAGCTGGCGCGATGGAATACACCATCGTAGTAGCAGCTACTGCGTCTGAGTCTGCAGCCATGCAGTTCGTATCAGCCTACTCTGGTTGCACCATGGGTGAGTACTTCCGCGATCGCGGCGAAGACGCACTGATCGTGTACGACGATTTGTCAAAACAAGCTGTGGCCTACCGCCAAGTGTCTTTGCTCTTGCGCCGTCCACCAGGCCGCGAAGCCTACCCTGGCGACGTGTTCTATCTACACAGCCGCTTGCTTGAGCGCGCAGCCCGCGTGAACGCCGACTACGTAGAAGCTTTCACCAAAGGCGCTGTCAAAGGCAAAACAGGCTCATTGACCGCATTGCCAATCATTGAAACCCAAGCTGGCGACGTGTCTGCTTTCGTACCTACCAACGTGATCTCGATCACCGATGGCCAGATCTTCTTGGAAACCTCGTTGTTCAACGCGGGTATTCGCCCCGCTATTAACGCCGGTATTTCTGTATCACGCGTGGGTAGCGCAGCGCAAACCAAGCTGATCAAAAACCTCTCCGGTGGTATCCGTACCGACTTGGCTCAGTACCGTGAATTGGCCGCATTTGCGCAGTTTGCGTCTGACCTGGACGAAGCTACCCGCAAGCAGCTAGACCGTGGTGCCCGCGTGACCGAGTTGCTCAAGCAAGCCCAGTACAGCCCTCTGTCGGTTAGCACCATGGGTGCTACGCTGTTTGCTGTGAACAAGGGCTTTATGGACGATATCGAAGTCAAGAAAATCTTGTCGTTCGAACACGGTCTGCACGCTTACCTTAAAGACAAGCACGCACCACTGATGGCTAAGCTAGAAGCCGACAAGGCCATGGACAAAGACGCTGAGGCGGAAATGACCACGGCAGTGACTGCGTTTAAGAAAACCTTCGCTTAATTTTCCTGATCACCTAACAAGGAAATATTATGGCGGCAGGTAAGGAAATACGCGGCAAGATCAAATCGGTGGAAAACACCAAAAAGATCACCAAGGCCATGGAGATGGTGGCCGCATCCAAAATGCGCAAAGCGCAAGAACGGATGCGCGCTGCCCGTCCCTACAGCGAGAAAATCCGCAACATGGCCGCTAACCTGGGCCAAGCTAACCCAGAGTACACGCACGCGTTCATGAAAACGAACGAAGCCAAGTCTGCCGGATTTATC
>JAYTPK010000315.1:0-3423 GCA_043747295.1 Polaromonas sp.
GATAAGGTGCTCGGACGGATTGCCAGCGAAGCAGCCCTCCGTTTACGCGGCAAACACAAGGCCATTTATACGCCTCACATCGACACCGGTGACTTCATCGTCGTGATCAACGCAGCCAAGCTGCGCGTCACAGGTGCCAAGCCATTGGACAAAAAATACTACAGCCACTCTGGCTACCCAGGTGGTATTTCTGAGACCAACTTCCGCGACATGCAAGCCAAGTTTCCTGGCCGAGCGCTGGAAAAAGCGGTCAAAGGCATGTTGCCCAAAGGCCCATTGGGCTACGCCATGATCAAAAAGCTCAAAGTGTATGGCGGTGCAGAGCACCCACACACCGCGCAGCAGCCTAAAGTGTTGGACATTGCCGGTATCTCTCGCGATGCCGTCCGTAAGGAGTCGAAATGATCGGTGAATGGAACAACGGCACCGGCCGTCGCAAATCAAGCGTCGCCCGCGTGTTCATGAAAAAAGGCACTGGCAAAATCACCGTCAACGGTAAAGACATCGTCGAATACTTCGGCCGTCAAACCTCGATCATGATTGCCAAGCAACCCCTGATGCTCACCAACAACGGCGAAGCGTTTGACCTCAAAATCACCGTAGCCGGTGGTGGCGAATCAGGCCAAGCTGGTGCAGTGCGCCACGGCATTACCCGCGCTTTGATCGACTACGACACCGCCTTGAAGCCAGCGCTCAGCGCTGCAGGCTTTGTCACACGTGATGCACGTGAAGTTGAGCGTAAGAAGGTCGGATTACATGGCGCCCGTCGCCGCAAGCAGTTCTCCAAACGTTAAAACGCTACTGCGAGTCTCTTATGCGGCGTTGCAAATCCTCGCCAGGCGTATAGCCTGTCTGCGGTTTGCGCCTTGCCTAAGAGCCTCTCGCTACGCGTTTAGTCCCTTAATCAATACCGCCTAAGTTAAACCTAGGCGGTATTTTTTTAAGCGCACAATAACTACCCTATGCGTTTTAGACTTCTTCGCCGCCGCTTGACGATCAGCGCCCCTACGATGGCGATTCGTACGCGCATGGCTTGGCCTGTGCGCTGGGCTATGGCGGCGATCATGCTGGGCTTTTGTGCGGCGATTGGGTTATGGGCTTTTGAGTTTGGCAAGGGCATCACGGGCCTGGACAGCAATGCCAAGGAAGAGTTAGCCCAGCTCAAAGACGAAGCGGCTAAGCTGCGCGAAGACCGCGACAAGGCGCAGTCTATTGCCAACACCTCTGGCAGTCTGTTGACGGCTGAAAAAGCTGCACAAGACAAACTGACTGTGCAGGTAAAGCTGCTAGAAAACGAGAACCGGGCATTGCGCGACGATTTAGGATTTTTTGAAAAACTCATGCCCTCGACGGGGTCAGAAAGCATTGCTGTGCGTGGGCTGCAGGCTGAGCTGCTGGGCGGCGGGGCACAAATCAAATGGCAGGCGCTGGTGATCCAGCCGACTAAAAACGCCCCCGAATTTAACGGCAAGATTGAGCTTACTTTGGGCGGCACGCAGGCTGGTAAGCCTTGGGCTATGCCGCTGCCCGGTGGCGCGCAGGCGCTGCAGGTTAAGCAGTACCGCCGCTTAGAGGGCGTGGTTGATTTGCCTGCGCAAGTGGTGGTTAAAACTTTGTCGGCCAAAGTCACCGAAGGCTCGGCTACCCGGGCAGTTCAAACTGCAAAATTGTGATGCCACAAGCAAATTAATTGCAAACGAATAGCAAACTAATTACTGATTGATAAAACCTAAAAGTTAGCGCATACTTTTATAACTACAGCGCAACAGTCTATGCGCCTTGAGCCTGAGAGCTGTTGCACCCATTATTCATCGTTGGAGATACACCATGTTCGCAAAGAAGAAACAACCCCCCATGCGCAGCCTGATCGACGCTGGCAGCCAAATTCAAGGCAATATGATTTTTAATGACGGCTTGCGGATTGACGGCAAGGTCATAGGCAATTTACGCGCTAATGACGATAAACGCAGCATTTTGGTGATCAGCGAAACCGCCCATGTCACAGGTGAGATCCATGCTGACCACGTCATCATCAACGGCCACGTGCAGGGCCCGGTGCACGCCCACGAGCTGCTTGAGCTTCAACCTAAGGCCCGGATTGAGGGCGATGTGCATTACAAAGCCCTAGAAATGCACCAGGGTGCCACCATTACTGGCCAATTGCGACCCATGCTAGGCCTGGGTGTTGAGGATAAACCCACACTCAAGCTGGCGGCAAACAACCAGTAAGCCGCATATCCGAGCAAATTGCTGTACTATTAGTTCAATTTTACCCAACAGGTCTTAAGTGACTGATTTTTGGAGAGAGCCATGAGCGCAGTAGCCGAACACATTAACAGCCCCGAATTAGGTGAAATGCCCGCCCCGATTGTCTTTACCGACAACGCAGCGGCCAAGGTAGCTGACCTGATTGCTGAAGAAGGCAACCCTGACCTGAAACTGCGCGTGTTTGTGCAAGGCGGCGGTTGTTCGGGTTTTCAGTATGGTTTTACTTTTGACGAGATCACCAATGAAGACGACACCACGATGAGCAAAAACGGCGTGTCGTTGTTGATTGACGCGATGAGCTACCAGTATTTGGTAGGCGCTGAGATCGATTACAAAGAGGATTTGCAGGGTGCACAGTTTGTGATTAAAAACCCCAACGCCACCACCACCTGCGGCTGCGGATCGTCGTTCTCTGCATAAGTATTTGTAAGCGCCTTGGCGCATCTACTTCAAAAGCCGCTGCACAGCGGCTTTTTTACGTTTTTAGGTAATGAAAAACACCAGTAGTCCAAGTATTTATTGCTTAGTTAGCTATTAAATTTGTAGCGGTATTACGCTGTGTGCTAGCTGCATCCATCGGCGCTAAGTAACCACTGCATTACAGCTCTTACATCTAGCGGTAGCACGTAACTGCGAGTGCAGCGTATGGTGATGGTATGGACTTATTGCCTTCTAAATGGATTGATTTTGTGGCCGACTTACTGGCCAATGTACCTGCTTTGCCCACACTGCCCACCGCAGCTTGGGTGGGCTGCGCTTTGCTCATGGCGGTGTGGCTAGGCGAGCGCCTGCAACGTGCTGGTGTGGCGCGCACGATGGGCTATTGGCTGTGCGGGGCAGGCTTTGGTATTGCATTAGTGTGGGCACAGTTGGTTTTGGGTCAACCTGTTCTAGCCAACGCGGGTACAGTACAGTCGGGCAACCCCGCTGCTGGCCCCAGCACCTGGGCCACGCTGCGCAGCTTGTCGTGGATATTTGATCTAGCTTTGGGGTGGGTACTGGTAGAGCTGGGCCGGCGTATTGACCTGCGCTGGCTGCTGCGCAACAAAGCCTTGGCAGCCACTGCGTTGCTAGAGTACACCCTGACTTGGGTTGTGGCCGCATTGATATTGCGCAGCTTGGGCTTAGACTGGCTGCCAGCCAGTGTGGCTGCCA
>JAYTPK010000316.1:0-66364 GCA_043747295.1 Polaromonas sp.
GCCACGGTACTGTGCTTCGCCTAGCTTAAAGCGTTGGATCATGGTGCCCATCGCGCCGTCCAAGATGGCGATGCGTTGGGACAAGATGGCGGGCAGCGCTTGGCCGCGGGTGTAGGTTAGCTGGTTCATAGACGCTATTGTAGAAAGACTTGGGCAAACTTAGAGATAATAAGGCTGTGAAACATTTAGAACCTCGCGCCGCTTGGCTAGCCATACAAAGCACCCCGAACGCACTATTTATAGATGTGCGGATGGAGATTGAGTCGTTGTATGTAGGTCGCCCGCCCGGTGTAGAAAATATTCCGTGGTACGAGTACCCTGATTTGCAGGCAGACCCAGCTAAGTTTGCCCAAGCGGTAGCGCGCGAGGCGGGCGTTGGCGACGCTGCCAAGCAGCGCCCTGTATTTTTGATTTGCCGCAGTGGCAAACGCACGGTGGACGCCGCGCTGGCATTAGAGGCTGCAGGCTTTACCGATGTAACCAACATCCTGCACGGCTTTGAGGGTGAGTTGAATGCACAATTTCACCGCAGTACCTCCAGCGGCTGGCGTTTTGACGGCCTGCCCTGGGAGCAGATGTAGCCATTACAGAAAAGTTCGATAGGGCCGTTTGGGTTGAAGCGTTGCATGCTGAACGCGTAAAGAGCTGGGCTTACCACGCGCGCGCCATTGCTGCCAACTGCAAGTGATGAGGATCACCTCTAGCAGTATCGACGGGTGACTGATGAGGTTAAGCCAAGCATTATCAAAACGCCTAGGCACTACTATCAGCACATAAGGCGTGGTGACCCAAGGCCATAACCACCAGATGCCGCCAGCCACAGTGTCGAGCACCAAGTGCAGCAACCAACCGATACAAAACATGGCCCACACCACACGCCAGCGCTGCGGCCCATGCCATAAGCACAGCCCAACCAAGCAGCTGGTGACAAGCCAGACGATAGGTACATGCGGCGGATACACATGGTGGTTGATGCTGTGGTCAGACAATAGATAAAAATACAGCAGATCAAGATCGGGTGCCACGCTGCCCAGCAGCACAGCCGCCCAAGCCATAGGCGACATAGCCTGCGGCCACTTGCGTGCGATGCTTGCGCCCACTAAATAACCCGCAGGAAGATGCGCTAGAAACATATTCAAGCCTCTTTCACAGCAGGGCTTTGGCCCAAACGGTACCAATCAATCTTGCGTGTCAGCGCCATGACTGCGGCCAGCACCATAAACATGGCCACAGCACCTACTACCAAAGCGGTTTGCTCTAGTTGCAGCAGCACAAACAGCAAACCATACAGCAGGCCCACGCCCAAACCAAAAGGAATGCCCCTGCGTATACCGCCCAACATATGGCTGGCGTAATAGGCCAATAACGACACGCAGGCCAAGGCAGCAACAGCATAGGATGCGTTAAAACTCATGTGCTCACTTAAGCTGACCAGCAACAAAAAGAAAATCGACAAGGCGCTACCGACTAAAAAATATTGCACCGGGTGCACTCGCAGTTTGTGCATTAACTCAAACAAACCTACCGCTAAAAAGGTCAGTGCAATAAACAGCACACCATATTTGCTGGCGCGGTCGCTTAAAGAATAAGGATTGACGGGGTCCACAAAAGCAACCTGCAAAGTCTCTGTGCAGCCCTTAAATGCAGGCGCTGCACCCATTGCAGAGACCGAAGCTGCGCTGACGGGTCGTGCTGTTGCACTATCAGCAGCTTCGCGTGCAACATCATGCGCGGCAGCGGCTACGGCTGCGGTCGCGGCATAAGCCACGGTTGCTTGAGCAGAGTCGCTGTGGTCGTCGCTGCGATTGTCACAGGTGGGGCGCGCATGCAGCACGCCTTGCCCTGCGTTGGTTGCCATGGAGCTAACGCGCCAGCTGGCATCAAATCCTTGCTCAGTAATGCTGCGGTCAGCGGGCGCAAAACGTCCGCCAAACGAGGGGTGCGGCCAGTTGCTTTGCATGCGCACTTGGGTTGTCTCGCCCAATGGCACGATGGACAAACGCTCTGTACCCACCAGCTCTAGATCTACAGTAACCTTCACCGCTTCGGTGCTGTAGCGCATGCTGTCGGGCAAAGCAGCATGAACTCCCCGGCTAAAAACGGGGTGGAAGGTGCCCGCTTTGAACTTGTAGTCTTGCCCGCCTACTTGGAGTTTGGCGTTGCGGACTCCGCGTGGGTCGTCGACTGACAGCATCACAATCGGTGCGCCACAATTCATACGCGAATTTTTCACCGTGCTGGCGGGTTTGAGCTTTTCTAGGCTGGGGTACTGCGCAACCAACTGAGCCTTCAGGGTGAAGACATTGATGGGATACAAGCTGCGCGTGCGCGTCTCAAGCCCCACATTCGATGTAATGCTCAGAGTCTCAGGCAACGCCATCAGCATGAACTCACGGCGCTCTTGAACAACGCTTTGATTGGGGCCTTTAACGTCCCATGTTTCTACGCAAGCGCTATGGATTACCGGGCCCACCACAGTTTGGCTGCCAGCAATACTTTGCGCTACGCTGTTAGCTGCGGAGTCTTTATGGCTAGCCCGGTCTTGCACGACATCGCGTATTAAGCCCAAGCCAAACATCAAAGCCACCACAACAGCCAGCAAGGCCCCTACTTTCACAATCCATATATATTTCACACTGCACTCCATCAAGGTTAAGGTGCATGCAGTGTTAGCCAAGCGCGTGAGCGGCTAATGAAGTATGTGAAGCGTGTGTGAACTCGGGCTTAAAATCCGCCCCAAGAGGTGATCTAAATCACGAATCAGGCTTTAAATACTAGCTCTGCGCGCAAACCACCCAGTGCATTGGACAGCAGCAGTTTGCCGCCATGCAAGGCCATAATTTGCCGCACAATCGCTAAGCCCAAACCTGAGCCACTGCGCTGGCCATCGGGCCTGGGAGTGCTGAAAAAGCGTTCACCCATGCGCGTTAGCGCGTACTCGGGCACACCGCCAGCGTAGTCTTGCACGACAATGCCTGTGCCTGTGCCTGTGCCTGTGCCTGTGCCCGTGTTTGTGCAGGTGATATCAATCCGCCCACCCGCGCCAGAGAAGTCAATGGCGTTCTCCAGCAGGTTACTGATAGCTAAAACCACTAATTCCCTATCAATTTGGCAGGTAGTCCATGTATTTATTGCTCGGACAGCTATGTTTTTTATAGCAATTTGAGCCTGCATTCCTGATATAGCGTCCTGCACGCAGTCGTTTAAGTTAACTGCTGCGGTGATTTCTAGTTGCCCATTGCTCACCGCAAGCTGCTCAAGTTTTGTCAGCTCCAGCATGCGCTCTAGAAGGCGCTGCGCGCGTTGGCTTTGCGCTATCACTTGGCCCGCAAACTGCGCACGGTCTTTAGCGCTTAGCGCGTCTTGCAGTAGCTCACCTGATGCGCGAATGGCAGCCATGGGGCTTTTCAGCTCATGGGTTAAGGCGCGTACATAGTTTTCGATGTATTCACGCCCCTCTAATCGCTCACGCATAGCCTGCATGGCGCGCGCTAAGTCGCCTAGCTCGCCCGGGGCGTCGGGTAGTGGCAGGTTTTGCCCGGCTTGCACGCTCAAAGCATAGGTTCGCAGCTTGCGAATGTTCCACACGATCCACAGAGTAACCAGTACACCCAGCGCGGCCGACAAGCCTAGCAAAGTGAGCCCGCTGCGCACCACTTTGCGCTCTGCGCGGTCAATAAAGTCTTGAATGGTGCTAACGGGCTTGGCCACAGTAAGCACGCCAATGATCTTGCCTTTGTGTAAGACTGGCGCTGCAACATACATCACCGAGCTGCGGTCATCAGACTGCACCTCGCGCGTGGCGCGTGCACCGTATTCACCTCGCAAGGTCAGCGCCACATCGCGCCAACGAGAATAGTCTTGACCTTGCGCTACATTTTCAGAATCAAACATCACCACGCCTTTGGCATCTGTCACGTAGACCCTAAAATCTAGCGACTGCTTGGCCAAACCCCAAATTTGCGCATCAATAGGCCGGCTAGCATAGCTGCGCACTTGCGTCGCAAACTGACCATCTTGCAGCTTGCCTGCAGCCAAGTCGTCACTGGCCAGTTCAGCCAATAAGTTGGCCGTATCGACCATGATGTCTTCCATCACCTCGCGCACACTCGGTTTAATTTCTGCCGTAAACACCCGCAGTACAAAAAACGCAGCAATACCGTTGATCACGAAAAATGCAAACAGCAGCCGAATCCCCAGCTTCATGGCGATGCCTGCGTATGTACGGTAATGCTGTAACCCATGCCTCGGTGGGTATTGATATATTCGCGGGTGTCGCCCTGCGCGCGCAGCTTGGCCCGCAGGGTTTTGATGTGGGTGTCTACAGTGCGGTCAGTGCTGTCGGCGTCTGTTCCCCACACGGCATTGAGCAGTGCTTCGCGCGCGTAGATGCGCCCGGGCGCCTCAAGCAGCTTGGTCAATAGCCCGAATTCCCTGCGCGTAAGCTCAAGGGGTTGACTGTGGAGCGTAATGCGTTGCCCCGCAAAATCTACAGCCAGGCTGGGCAATTGTGCAGGCGCTACTTTGTCGGGTGCCGCGGCACTGCGGCGCAGCAAAGCGCGCACACGCGCTACCAGCTCACGCGGGCTAAAGGGTTTGGCCATGTAGTCATCTGCACCCAGCTCTAGGCCCAGCACGCGGTCGAGCTCTTCGCCACGCGCGCTCAGCATGAGTACTGGGGTGTTGCTAGTTTGGCGAATTTCGCGGCACAAATCTAAGCCATTGCCGTCAGGCAAGCCAATGTCCAAGATCATGGCATCGGGCCGCTGCGCTGCCCAGTGTGCACGCGCATCGCGCACCAAAGTGCAGTGCGTTACACAATAACCCTCACGCTCAAGTGCGAAGACAACAGCACCCGCAATAGCGGGGTCGTCTTCTAATAAAAGCAATTGCTGCATAGCAATCAAATAAAAAATCAACGCCCTAAAGCAGGAAATAACTTTTGCAAGCCATCGGCCATCACTTCTACGGCCAAGGCGGCTAGGATCAAACCCATTAGCCGCGTCATGACGTTGATACCTGTTTTCCCCAAAACGCGCGCTATCGGCTGGGCCAGGCTAAAGCACAGCGCCGTAGCCAGTGCGATGACAACACCGTAGCCCACCAAAGTGCCTAATTGCCAAAATGTTTTAGCTTTTTCTGCATAAATCACCACGGTAGACATGGTAGCTGGGCCGGTTAAAAGCGGTATAGCCAGCGGCACCACTGCTACGCTTGTGCGTACGGAGTGATCGTCCAGTTCACTTTGTGCAGACTTTGCCTCTGCGGGTTGCGCGTTGAGCATAGCCAAAGACGAAGTGAGCAGCAGCATGCCACCGCCCACCTGAAAGCTAGCCAAGGTAATGCCAAAAAACTCTAATATCTTCAAACCCAGCAGTGCGCTGATGGCAATCACCAAAAAAGTAGTGAAGCTGGAGATAATGATAGTTTGCCGTCGCAGCTCAGACGAAAAACCTTGCGTGTAGTGGATAAAAAACGGCACACAAGCCAAGGGGTTAACAATGGCTAAAAGGGTAACAAGTGCTTTGGTTTCCATAGGCCACAGTGTAGTCGCACCCGAGGCAGCGCCCTTATACGCTAGCGCGTTGCCCTAAATATACTTATTGAGCAAATTTTCTAAATACTCTTGACGACCTGAAACGGGCTTAGTGTCTTGGTTGTGCGACAGCACCTGCTCAGACAATGCATCTAAAGCAACACGGCCTTGCAAAATATCTTGACCCAATTGGGTGCTCCAGCCAGCATAGCGCTGTGCAATGTGCTTTTCTAATTGACCGTCTAAAATCATCTTCTCTGCTATCAGTAGTGCGCGCGCAGATACATCCATACCGCCAATGTGCCCGTAGAACATGTCCTCAGGGTCAATAGACTGGCGGCGTACCTTAGAGTCAAAGTTCAGCCCACCCGTCGTAAAGCCGCCCGCTTGCAAAATTAAGTACATCGCCAACGCGGTTTCAGGAATGTTGTTGGGAAACTGATCTGTGTCCCAGCCGCACTGCATGTCACCACGGTTCATGTCGATCGAGCCAAAAATGCCTAAATCAATTGCGGTAGCAATCTCATGCTCAAAACTATGGCCCGACAAGGTGGCATGGTTGGCCTCGATGTTGACCTTGATTTCCTTTTCAAGCCCGTAGCGGCGTAAAAATCCGTAAACGGTAGCGGTGTCAAAGTCGTACTGATGTTTTGAAGGCTCGCGTGGTTTGGGTTCAATCAAGATAGCGCCTTTGAAACCAATTTTGTGTTTGTACTCCACCACCATGGTCAGGAAACGCCCCATTTGGTCTAGCTCATGGCCTACACGCGTGTTGAGTAAGGTCTCATAACCTTCACGTCCTCCCCACAACACATAATTTTCGCCACCGAGTTTCAAGGTGGCGTCCATGGCTTCTTTAACTTGAACGGCGGCTAAGGCAAAAATTGCGGGGTCAGGATTGGTTGAGGCACCTGACATAAAGCGCCGGTGGCTGAACAGATTGGCGGTGCCCCAAAGCAGCTTCATGCCAGTGTCTTGCTGTTTAGCGCCCAGTACATCCACCATTTTGCGCAGGTTATTCACGCTGTCACGCGGTGAAGCACCTTCAGGCGCTACATCGCGATCATGAAAGCAGTAGTAAGGCGCCCCCAGCTTTTGAAAAAACTCGAATGCTACATCCGCCTTGGCTACGGCCGCTTGCATCGGGTCAGCCATGTGCTGCCAAGGCCGCTCGAAAGTACCGTCGTAGCCAAACGGGTCAAACCCGTTCCAGCAGAAGCTATGCCAATAGCAGACTGCAAAGCGCAGATGCTCTTGCATGGTTTTGCCCAGTACGACCTTATTGCGGTCGTACCACTTAAAGCTCAATGGGTTGGCAGAATCGGGGCCTTCATAAGCCACAGGTGCAATGTTATGAAAATATGATGGCACGGTCTTGTCCTTTGTTCAATGAAGTGGGTGGCAATTCTGGGATCTCGGCATCACCAAGTTGCCGCACCAATTGGGCTTGCTTAGTTGCTAGTGGTTGCAAGTAGTGATGCAACACCAAAGCTGCTGCGCCTACCGCGCTGGCCAGCAGGCCATAGCGCGCGGTGCGTAGTGGTGGTGCAGACATACCTGAGCGAGCAGCATGCTCGCGCAACACATCTTGTGCAACGCGCACCATGTGCGGATTTTCAATGCATGATGCGCCACCCAAGACGATCACGCTGGGGTTAAACGTGGTCCATAAATTGTGTATGAGTATGCCTAAATAGGTTCCCGCTTGGTTTGCGTGGCCTGTTTTAGCAATATCACGCGCAACGGCCTTGGCACCGATGAAAGTTTCAGCACAACCCAGGCGGCCACAGCTGCACAGTGGCCCACTGATTTGCATAATGCTGTGGCCTATTTCGCCCGCCATACCCTGGGCACCAGTGAACAAGCGGTCGTTCAGAACGATGCCTGCACCCACGCCCACACCGCACGCTACAAAAACTAAGGCACTGTTGGTGACCCCAGAGACAAACTCATATTCACTCAGCGCGCCAGCGTCGGCATCGTTTTGTACATGCACTGGCATACTGGGAATACCTTCTGCGCCCAATGCGCTGAGGATTTTGGGCAGTATGTTGACTTGACGCCAAGCTAAGTTAGGCGCGAACCATACGGCACCAGTTGCCTCATCAAAAGCGCCTGGCAGTCCCACACCAAGTCCCGAGGGCTGATAACCGCTGTAGACCAGTTGCGCATAGACCTTGGCCACCAATCGGGCTAGTTGTTGGCACACTTGGTCTGGTACAAGACTATTGAGCTTTTCATGCTCAGAGCAGATCACTTCACCGAGCAAAGATACGCCCACTGCGCGAATGCAGTCAACTGCTAACTCAACGCCCATCAGGCCGCGTGTCTTGCCATTAATCTGCAGGGGTGTTGATGGTCGACCCAGGCCCGCTTGCGTTGTAACGTCAGACTCTTCTAGCCAACCTTCTTCCAGCAGCTCTTTGGTCAGTAAGCCAACGGTGGATTTGGTCAGGCCGCTTTCGGTCGCCAGCTGCGCTCGGGACAAACCCGGGCGGGCGCGCACCAAGCGCAGCAAAACACTGCGGTTGATGTGTTTAACTAGTTGCTGATCACCGGTAGTTTTCATGGCTTGTGCAACTATGCAGGTGCGCGCTGAGCCTGTGTTTTGCCTTCGGGCTTTTTCCCACCAATGATCATGCCTAAAACCTCATCTTCAGTCACATCTTGTGTTTGGTAAGTGCCCACAACGCGGCCGTTTTTCATCACCGCTAAACGGTCGCTCAGTGCAAACACGTCGTGCATATCGTGGCTGATTAAGAAAATGCCAACCCCTTCGGCTTTAAGCTGGCGCACCAAGTTACCCACCATCGCGGTTTCTTCGGGGCCCAGTGCAGCGGTCGGCTCATCCATGATCAAAATTTTGGCGTTGAAATAGATCGCACGCGAAATAGCGACCACCTGGCGTTGGCCACCTGACAAGCGGCGCACGGGTGTGCGTACGTTCTTAAAGTTTTTATTCAAACGTGAAAAAACTTTGCGCGCATCGGCGTCCATACGGTGGTCGTCCAGCGTGCGCCAACGCGTTAGCAGTTCACGGCCTAAAAATAAATTCGCTACAGAGTCTAGGTTATCGGCCAGCGCCAAGGTTTGGTAGATCGATTCAATGCCCAGCTGTTGCGCATCAAGGGGCGTACGAATAGTCGCTTTGCTACCGCTGATAAGCACCTCGCCGCTGTCGATGGGGTAGGCGCCCGCTAGCATTTTCATCAGCGTAGATTTACCCGCACCGTTGTGACCTAGCAGCGCCACCACTTCACCCGGGTATAAATTAATGCTGGCATCCTCTACAGCATGTACACCGCCAAACGCTTTATGAATATTGCGCATCTGCATCAGGCATGCATTGGTGTCAGCGGTGCTCATACGGTGTCTCCAGTGAACTTACGGTACAGCACATCAAACACCACGGCGGCAATCAACACCTGACCGATGATCACGTAGCGCACGCCAATCGACACGTCTAGCAGCAACATGCCGCTGTCAATCGACTGCATGATCAGCGCGCCAAGCACCGAGCCTAATATTGAGCCACTGCCACCAGCTAGCGCTGTGCCACCGATAACGGCAGCCGCAATCACATACAGCTCCATGCTAGTGCCTAGTGAGTTGGTGCCAGCGTTTAAACGTGCAATGGACACAATCGCTGCAATGGTGATCAACACACCCATCAACGCGAATAGCATCAAGGTCACACGCCTCACAGGAATGCCCACCAATGCTGCGGCCTCAGGGTTGCCGCCCATGGCAAATACGTAGCGACCAAAGCGTGTGCGATGTACTAAAAATGATAACAGCATAGCCACGCTAGCCCAGATCAGCACGGGGATAGGGATACCTTGCGGTGCGTCTTTGCTGGGAATTTGGTAACCGTTCATAGACGCGGTAAAGCCTAAGACAATGAGCACAGGAACTAGTACGATAGCAGCGTCTAGCCACAACGGGTTGTTGGCTATCTCATAGGTGCTTTTAGCCCGGCGCTTGCTCAGTGTGGCCCACACCAGTGCAGCGCACATCAGGCCCGCCAGCACCCAGCTGGTGGTGGTGCCCACGGCACCATCAAACCCACCACCCAAGCGTTGAAAAAATTCATCTGTGACAGGCTGCGTTTTACCGTCGGCCACCAAAAATGCCGCGCCTCTGAATGACATGAGCCCGCCCAGAGTCACCACAAATGAAGGCACACCCAGCATGGCAGTCAGCGCACCTTGGTACATCGATACAGCGATTGCTACGGCTAAGCCGGCTAACGAGGCCGCTGGCCATGACCAGCCACCGGTGTACATGAGTGTGGCAATCAACACACCCACAAAGCCCATGACAGAGCCCACCGATAGATCAATGTGCCGTGCGACAATGACCAGTACCACCACGGTGGACACGATGCCCACGACGGCGGTTTGCTGGGCAATGTTGTACAGGTTTTCGGGCGATAGAAAAATACCGCCCGATAAAATATTGAATGTGATGGCGATAGCCGCAAGGACTGTGGCCATCAGTACCAAGCGCCAGTCAATAGCCGCTTGCTTTAGAGCTATTAATGTATTGTTCACGTGCATCTCCCTCAACCGATAAGTTGATCATCAAAACAAAACTGCGGGCCAGTAGCCCGCAGTTTTGGAGTTACCAGAGCGCTATTGCGCGGGGTGGTTTACTTGCAGGCTGCAGGGCCAGTGGCTTTGTCAACACCCTTGCACAAGTCGTCTTTCTTGATCCAGCCAGCTTTCACGACCAGATCAAGGTTGGCAACCGTCACAGGCACAGGCTTTAAGAACTGAGCTTGTAGCGCAATCTTTTTCTCGCCGCCGTTCCATGACTTGGCACCGTCAACTTTTTTGCCTGCGGCCAAAGCCACTGCAGCAGCGGCAGCGTCTTTACCCAAGTCACGTGCATCTTTCCAGACCGATACGGTTTGTGAGCCTAAAGCTACGCGGTTCAAAGCACCGTGGTCGCCGTCTTGGCCAGAGACTGGTACGCCTTTGATGCCCTTAGCAGTCAGTGCTGCCACTACGCCGCCAGCCATGCCGTCGTTAGAGGCGATCACAGCGTCAACTTTGCCACCGTTTTTGGTGATGATTTGTTCCATGTTCTTTTGCGCAACTTCTGGCTTCCAGCCGTCGGTGTACTCGTCGCCCACAATTTTGATGTCGCCTTTTTTCACGGCAGCGTCAATCACTTCTTGTTGGCCACCGCGCAGGAAGTTAGCGTTTGGGTCGGTGGGTGAGCCTTTGATCATCACGTAGTTGCCTTTTGGCTTGGCAGCCAAAATAGCGCGCGCCTGCATACGGCCCACCTCAACGTTGTCAAAGGTGATGTAGAACACGCCTGGTGCTTCGATTAAGCGGTCATACGCTACGACGGGAATTTTTTGCTTGGTAGCTTTGGCTACAGCGGGCAAAATGGCGTCTTTGTCCATCGCCAAGATGATCAAAGCTTTTGCGCCTTTAGAGATCAAGCTGTCAATATCAGCCAATTGCTTTTCTGCAGAGCCACCAGCGTCCGCGCTGATGTACTTAGCGCCCGACTTTTCTAGCTGCGTTTTGATAGCGGCTTCGTCGGTCTTCCAGCGCTCTTCTTGAAAGTTAGACCAGCTCACGCCGACTGTGGTTTGGGCAAACGCGCCAAATGCTGACAGGCCAAGCGCCAATGCCGTTAATTGATACTTCTTCATGCTCATCTCCAGTTCTTATGCCTTGTCAGGCAGAGTGTTAATAAATCGTTGTGCTTTGTTGAGTTAAAACAACTTAGTTTGAACGACACACTAATTGTGGAAGGCGATACATAGCCTGACATGAGGAATTACCCTGACCTGGGCGAGTGAGGTTGTTTATTTTGGTAAGCAGAGAGTACCAAAGAGAGAGTACCAAAGAGCTAGCTAGGGCTCAAACTTGAGTGCCAACACCTTTTGGGCCACACAACGCCCTTGCACTTGGCCGCCCACCACAGCCGCGCGGAAGTGAATGCCTGCATATAGCCTAGACAACGCCGCTTCATCGGCTGCCGCTGCAAATGTGGCAAACGTGCGCGGCCCCCAGCCACGGTCGTTGTGGGTGTTGTCGATAAAGCGGGTGTTGGCGCCAAAAGCCGCGCTCATGACGGCAGCCGCTGCACTGGACTGCACAGAGTGCCCTGACGGATAGTCAGGAAACGGCGGCGTGTGCATCAACGTGGGCACCCAGTTGCTGTCAATGCCCAGCTGAATATAGGTGACGGGGCGCAGCAAATTGAGCGTGTACTTTGTATGCCATGCAGCAATAAAAGCATCGGCCATGGCCATATTTAAGCCGACCAGAGTTTGTGCCGCTTTGGCCAGATCTACCTTGTTCAGTTTCAGTAGGTCATTGGCGATGAAAGTCCAGTGGCCTGCAGGCGTGGGCGTTTTGCCCGGATCATCAGACCAGTACAGCGCATATTGACGCTGCTCTTGGGTGGTTTGCAAACTTAGGCTGTGTACTTCAGCGGCTTGTTTGTAAAAGGCGGAGCCAGGCACTTCAGAGTAGTCGGGTGGCGGGGGTGCGGGGCACTCGCTGGCGGTCTTCAGCACAAAGGGTCGCACCTCGCCCCACTTGGGCAGCAGGGGTGCGGCAAAGGCGGGCGGTGTGGCAGACCATTTGCCGTCGCCGCTGGGCGGTACATAGTTTTGTTGGTTGCGTCGCAATGGCCCCCAAGCTTCGTGGCCGCCGTCTGTGCGCGCCCACGTCATCAGCGCCATGGCCATCAGCTTGCCGTAGGTCTCTGACCGGTTGGTGATCTCGGCACTTACCGCGCTGGGGTCAAAGTCTTGCGAGTATTTCAAAGGTAGGCTGCGCTCCAGAAGGTCGATGCGCGCTTTGTTTTCGGCGCTGGCATTGCTGAACATCATGCGCGTCATCGTAGCCAGTGATGCATTGGCTACGGTGGGCCAATGCAGTGGTTCATCAGGCTGGGTTTGCGGCAAAGAGGACAGCTCATTGAGCTGTCCTGCCAAGCTGATGCGGTCAGGCATGCCAGGCACTACCGACTCGTACAGCGTCAAACCCATATAGCCTAGTGCACGCGCTGCTACCGGCGGGCTAAAGCCCGGCGTTTGTTGGATAAGCTGTAGCGCTAGCTGAAACCACTCGGTGGCGACGTTGGCGCTGTAGGCTTTGGTGGGCTTGGTCGGTGTTGCAGATGTGGTGGCAGGGTTGGTTTGCGCAACAGCGGATGCAGGTAATAAGAATGTGATGGACAACGCTGCGACCAGACCGGTCACGCTAGCCCGTAAGCGGAACAAAAGAAAAACAGTTTTCATGGTGCCCTCCATGCTTGCAGGCCAGCGGCCTTGTCTACGGTGTAATTTGCATTGGCTGCGGCCGTGTGCCATGCGCTCCACTCGCCGTGGGGCCATTGCACGCGCACTTTAACTTGTTGCGCCGCACCCAAGCCAAAGTGCATCCAGCCCATATGCCCGCTGGCATGGCCACCACCCACGAGTAGCTCTTGGCGTATGACACGGCCACCTAAATCTACTTCTACCCATGCACCGACAGCGTCGCGGTTAGCACCAGTCTGCTTCAAACGAAGCTGCATCCAGTTGCCCATGGCTTGCGGCTTATCGGCACTACCGCTGCCTACGTTGCGCCACAGCTGGGCTTTGTCCCAGCGGTTAACTACCAGCATGTCCAGCATGCCATCGCCGTTTAAATCTACCATCATGCCGCCACGGCCGCGCTTAAAGCTGGCGATGCCAGCGGCTTGGCCCACCTCTTTGAAATTGCCAGCGTTGTCTTGCAGAAGTAAATTGTTGGGATCTTGAATTGCGAAGTCAGGCATGTTAGACACATTGCCTTTGACGATAAACAAGTCGGCATAGCCATCGTTATTGGCATCTGCAAACTGAGAGTGCCAAGCAGTGGACGGGTGAACGTCACCCCCTACATACGGTCGGTGTGCGGTGATGCCGCGCTTATACGCCGTGTCGACATAGCTGGGTTTAGCGGCGCCGGTGTTGTCCAGCTGCTGCAGCTTGTTATCTGACATGCTGGTGAGGTAATACTCGGGGAAACCATCGCCGTTAAGGTCGTGGCTGGCAATACCCATGCCCCAAATTTGCAGAGGCTTCCAGCCCTGTGCGGCGGTGTACAGCGACGGGCTTTGACCGGGTGCGACACGCCATAACTGCTCTTGCCCATTTTTGTAATATTCGCGGTCGTTGCTCACGCGCAGTGCGGCTTCACCCGAGCGGTTCCAGTCGGTAAACATCATCGACAGTGCGCAGTGGCCCGGCACCAAGCTGCTAGGCGCTGCAAATTTTTTACCACTCTGTTCAGGGCGCAATAAGAACCCTGGCGTACAGCTGCCCCACGGAAACTCGGGCTTGGTGCGGTCGGTGTAGGTGCCAATAGCGAACGTGGGCCAAGTGTTGCCCTTCTCCCAGGTTGCTGCAAACGCGCTGTGCCAGCCGTTGCTGCTTTGCAGCCCCCAGGGCTCGGTAGCACGTTCAAATTTGCATGCCCCTAGGCCTTTGAACACCTGCACCTCGCCCACGCGCAGCACCACCAGGTCGATGTTGCCATCGCCATCTACGTCTAGCGGGTACGCGCCGATGGCATTGATCAGCTCTAGTCCTGAGCGCTCCTCTATCAGCTTGATCGGCCCGCTGCGTGTGCTGCGGTTGCGGTAGAACTTGGCTTTGTTCACACCTGCTGTGACATACACCTCGGGCAAACCATCGCCATCACAGTCAAAGGTGGCAACACCGCCGCCCACTAAAAACTCGCTCTCGCCTTCAAAGCGGCTTTGCAGCCCGGCAGAGTCAGTTTCTTCTACAAACTTGGGCACTGTGGCAGCAGCTTGTGCAAAGCAGGCGCTGGTAAAAATACTGGCAACTAAAAACGTAGTTGCTAAGCGGTTGTACATAGAAACACACGGCAAGATCACGGGCACTGTCCTGTCAAAAAATTAAGCACACAGCATGTATCTTAGCGCCCACCCGTCACATCCACGATCGATCCGGTGGTGTAACTGGCCGCGTCGGACAGCAGCCACACAATGGCCTGCGCCACTTCAAGCGCCGTGCCTGCGCGCTGCATCGGCACCTGTGGCCCCATCTGCACCACGCGGTCAGGCTGGCCACCGCTGGCGTGGATGTCGGTGTCAATAATGCCGGGGCGCACACCGTTGACGCGCACGCCTTCAGTGGCTACCTCCTTGGCCAAGCCCAGGGTGAAGGTGTCAATCGCCGCTTTGCTGGCGGCGTAGTCCACATACTGCCCGGGTGAGCCCATGCGAGCTGCCGCACTAGACAGGTTGACAATGCTGCCGCCTGTGCCGCCATAACGCGTGCTCATGCGTTTTACGGCCTCGCGTGCGCACACAAAGCTGCTGGTGATATTGGTAGTCCACATGCGCTCTAAGCGCGCTACTGACATAGCGTCTACCCTGGCCGCTACATCCACCACGCCCGCGTTGTTGACTAAGCCTTGCAGACGGCCCAGCTTGGCATCCACTGCTTCAAACATGCGCAATACGTCGGCCTCGATAGCCACATCGGCTTTGATTGTCATGGCCGTGCCCCCAGCAGCGCGTATCTGCCGCACCACATCGTCAGCAGCCAAAGAGTTGGCCACATAGTTGACCGCCACAGCCCAGCCACGCTGGGCCGCCAGCAAAGCACAGGCCGCGCCGATACCGCGCGAAGCCCCTGTAATCAACACCACTTTGTCCATTATTTATTACCACTTAATTCGTCCAAGCATGCATTATCAGGGCGAGCTTTGGTTAGCGCTATGCGCGTTTGGCCCGATAGTTTATGGGGGGTATTGATGGGTGTGCCTTAACTTAATTACTATGAATTTAATAGCTACTTAAGCAATGAATACTTGGACTACAAGCCAATTAGATCACTATTTGCCAATACAAAAGCGTGAAAATATTTCTCCCAGCAGATCGTCGGCACTGAACTCACCGGTAATGCTGCCCAGCGCGTTTTGCGCTAACCGCAGCTCCTCGGCCAACAGGTCTAGGTGCTGCGACGAGGCCGCCAAATGCGCTGCAGCTTGCGACAAATGCTGCTGCACTCTTTGCAAGGCTTGCACATGCCGCTCACGGGCGATAAACACGCCTTCGGCGGCAGACTGCCAGCCCGCAATGGCCAATAATTTTTGGCGCAGCGCCTCAATGCCTTCACCAGTTTTCGCGCTGATAGCCAAACTATCAACCTGCCTGGGTGCTGTGGGCAGAGCGTGATCTGGCGCTTGGTCTAGCTTGTTCCAAATCTGCACCACAGGAATATTTTTTGACACTTTTTGGCGTATCGCCTCGGCTAGCACCGCGTCGGCAGCCTGCGTGTGCGCAGCCGTGTTGGCGTGCAGCGTGGCGGGCAGGTCGTGCAGGTGCAGCACCGCGTCGGCGCCGCTGATGGCGCCCCACGTGCGTTCAATGCCTATTTGCTCCACCACATCGGTGCTGTCGCGCAGGCCAGCGGTGTCAATGATGTGCACTGGTACGCCGTCAATTTGAATCGTCTCTTGCACCTTATCGCGGGTGGTGCCGGCAATGGGGGTGACAATCGCCAGCTCGGCCCCGGCCAGTGCGTTAAGCAACGAACTTTTGCCAGCATTGGGCTGCCCGGCTATCACCACCTTAATACCTTCGCGCAGCAGTGCTCCCTGGGTGGTCTTTTGTAGCAAGTCGCTGTGCATTTGCACCAAGCGTTGCAGTTGGCCGTGTGCGTCGCCGCGTTGCAAATGGTCAATCTCCTCTTCCGGGAAATCCAGTGTTGCCTCCACCAACATCCGCAGGTGAATCAGCGCATCACGCAGCGCGTGCACTTGGCGCGAGAACACACCCGACAGCGACCGGCTGGCGCTGCGCGCTGCGGCCTCGGTGCTGGCGTCGATCAAATCGGCAATCGCCTCGGCTTGGGCTAAATCGATTTTGTCATTTAGAAAAGCCCGCTCGGTAAACTCGCCCGGGCTGGCTACGCGCAGTCCTATGCTTTGGCCCGCCTGCAGGCAGCGCGCCAGCAGCAGCTGCAACACTACGGGGCCGCCATGCGCTTGCAGCTCCAACACGTCCTCACCGGTGTAGCTGTGCGGCCCTGGAAAGTAAATCGCCAAACCTTGGTCAATGGCCGTGCCGTCTTGTGCGGTAAACGGTAAGTAGGTAGCGTGGCGCGGTACCAGCACTTTGCCGCACAGCGCATTGATTACCACTTGTACCGACTTACCCGACACCCGCACCATGCCCACCGCCCCGCGCCCGGGGGCAGTGGCAATGGCGGCAATGGGGTCGTTGTGGCGGCTGAGCATGGGCCAATGGTATCGCAGGTAGGGGGGGCACATGATTCTGCGGATAGACTTGCACTATGCCATCTTCCTATTTGCTTTCTCGCCGCAGCCTGTTGCGCAGCGCCGCTCTCAGTGCCTTGGCCCTGAGCACACCGACCTGGGCCCAAACTGGCAGCAGCCCACGCCTGCGGTTGATCGGGCACAGCACCTTACCCCACAAATTGCAGTTTCAAAGCACTACAGTAGGCGGCTTGAGCGGTATTGACTACGACCGTGAGCGCGGTGTGTACTACGCCATCAGCGACGACCGCAGCGATATCAACCCGGCACGGTTTTACACCCTCAAGTTGCCCATCACCGCAGACAGCGTAGGCCCCGCTGAGCTGATCAGCGTGACCACACTGCAAACGCCCAGCGGCCAGCCCTACCCCAGCAAACGCACAGCCACAACGGCCAACCCCGACGTGCCCGACCCCGAGAGCATTCGCCTGCGCCGCGCCACCAACACTTTGTATTGGACAAGCGAGGGCAATATCGCGCGCGGTATTGCGCCCTTTGTGCGCGAAATGCGCTTGGATGGCAGCTACCTGAGCCAAGTGCCACTGCCGAAAATTTTTGCCATTGACCCCAGCGGTAAAACTGGCCTGCGCGACAACAAAGCGTTTGAGGGCATGAGCTTTGCACCCAGCGGTGACACGTTTTGGCTAGCTACCGAGGCCGCACTGGTGCAAGACGGGCCGCTGCCCACCGTGGGCGCACCTGGCGGCCCGATACGCTTGACGCAATTTGCCACCCACAGTGCGCAGCCGTTTCGCCAAATCGCTTATATACCTGATGCAATACCGTTTGCCGCCAAGGTCGCTGGCATATCAACCCCAGCCAGCCTCACGCCAGATGCGTTGGCCGACAACGGCGTGAGCGAGATTTGGATGGCATCTGAGACTGGCATGCTGGTGCTAGAGCGTGCCTATGCTTTCGGCGTGGGCAACTCATTGCGCTTGTACTGGATCGACACTGAGGATGCTGATGATGTCAGCGATATCGCAGCGCTGGCGGGCGCTAAATTCAAACCTGCCGTTAAAGTGTTGCTGCTTGATTTTGCCAACGCAGGCTTGCCGCGTCTAGACAACACCGAGGGCCTGACGCGCGGCCCTACCTTGCCCAACGGCAACCCCACCTTGGTGTTAGTGAGCGACGATAATTTCAACAACAGCCAGATCACGCAGTTCATAGCGTTTGAATGGCTGACTAATTAATTCATTTCAGGGAGCGCACTATGAACGACAAAATAGCATTTATCGGCGGCGGCAATATGGCCAGCGCCATCATCGGCGGCTTGATAGGCCAGGGCATGGATGCCATGAAAATTTTGGTGGTCGAGCCCTATGCGCCGCAGCAAGAAAAAATCAAGCAAGACTTTGGTATCGAAGCCTTCAGCGCACCCAACAGCATGCTGGCCCAAGCAGCTACCATCGTGTGGGCGGTCAAACCGCAAAGTTTTAAAGTTGCCGCCCAGCAGGCGCGTGCACACACGGGTACAGCCCTGCACTTTAGCGTGATGGCAGGTATACGTGCTGGCAGCATGGCGCAGATGTTAGGCACACAGCGCATCGTGCGCAGTATGCCCAACACCCCTGCGCTCATTGGCCAAGGCATCACGGCCATGTTTGCCACGCCGCAGGTAACACCGGCTGACCGCCATGCCATAGAACATATCATTGAGTCCACAGGAGAATATCTGTGGCTGGATGATGAAACCCAGCTAGACGCCGTCACCGCCCTGTCAGGCTCAGGCCCAGCGTACGTGTTTTACTTTATAGAGGCCATGACACAAGCGGGTATCGACATGGGTCTATCAGCCGCTCAAGCTGCTCAGTTAGCCAAAGCCACGTTCACAGGCGCATCGGCCTTAGCCCACAGCGCCACTGAATCACCCAGCGTATTGCGCGAGCGAGTCACCTCAAAAGGCGGCACCACTTACGCGGCCATCACGTCGATGGAGCAAGACAACGTAGCTATCACCTTCATGCGCGCGATGCATGCAGCGCGGCGCAGGGCGAAAGAACTGGGTGATGAGTTTGGGGCTTGATGCCCAATTTGGTTGCCAGGAGAAGCTAATTGCTACAAATTCAATAGCTGCTCGAGTAATAGACGCTTGGACTATAAGCACATTAGCGCATCAAAACATCAAGCAGACCAGTATTTAGCCTGCCCATAGCTGTGCTTTAAAAAATCTACCCACAAGCGCACGCGCAGGGGCATGTGCTTGCGCTGCGGAAACACCGCATAGATACCGTTGGCGGGTGCAGCAAACTCACCCAGCACCGTCACCAATCGGCCTGCGGCGATGTCGCCTTGCACCTCCCAAGTGCTGCGCCATGCAATGCCGTAGCCCGCCAAACACCAGTCGTGCAGCACCTGACCGTCGTTGCAGTCTAGCGGGCCGCCAGGGCGTAAATGTTGTAGCTCACCGTCGATGGTAAAAGCCCAACCACGGCTTTGCGATGCGTCGCTGGACAAGGTCAGGCAATCTAGTTTGTTCAGGTCATGGGGATGCTTGGGGCTACCGCGCTGCTGCAAATACTTAGGCGTTGCCACACACAGACGGCGGTTATCGGCCAAGCGCACGCTCACCAGCGACGAGTCAGGCAAATCGCCCACACGCACTGCGCAGTCAAATCCTTCGGCAGCTAAATCGACCACGCGGTCCGACAAATTAAGCGCTATCGACACATCGGCATGCAGTTCGCGAAAGTGCGGCACCAGTGGCGCAACGTGCTTGCGCCCAAAGCCTGCGGGCGCGGTAACGCGCAAGTGGCCGCTGGCCTTTACGCCGCCAGCGCTCACACTGGCCTCGGCGTTGGCCATGTCGGCCAGCACGCGTTGGCAGTCTTCTAAAAACGCACTGCCCTCATGCGTCAAACTGATGCGACGTGTGGTGCGCACCATCAGCTTGACTCCTAAGCGTTCTTCCAGCGCGTCGATGCGTCTGCCAATGATGGCGGCGGCTACGCCCTCGGCCTGCGCAGCGGCAGTCAGGCTGCCTTTGGCCGCCACTGAGGTAAAAGTTTCGAGCTGTTTAAATTTATCCACACTTGAATTATGCCGCTTTACAAACGAGCAGATTGGGTTATGGCTTGATCGCACTTAACGCATTAGCCGCTTGTATGTCATAGCCCAACGATTGCAAAATGTCAGCGCTGTGCTCGCCCAACTTGGGTGGGTTGTGCCGCACACCCATGCGCTTGCCATCTAGTGTGAACGGAAACAGCACGGTGTTGGTTTGCTGGCCGTTGGGCAGGGTCATAGGTGAAAGCCCGCCAGTGGCCAACAAGTGCGGATCGTCTACCAATTCGTGCGGTTTCTTAATCGGGGCGTAGGGCAGGCCATGCTTTTCAAATAAGGTGCTTAGCTGCGCAGCGCTGTAGGCAGCAAAACGCTCACGCAGCTGCGCTAGCAGGCGCGGTCGCTCGCGCACACGGTCGTTGTTGTTGCCGTATTGCGGGTCGGCTTTTAAATCGTCCCATCCAAACGCATCGCACATCACTGCCCATTGCTTATCACTGACAGCACTCAAGAAAATTTGCTCACCATCTTTGACGGTAAACACGTCATACACCGCCCAAGAGGAAATACGATTAGGCATGGGGTCAGCGGGCTGGCCTGTTACGGCGTATTGCAGCATATGCTGCGCCACTAAGAAAATATTGTTTTCGTACAGCGCAGATTGCACCTCTTGGCCCAGCCCAGTTTTCTCGCGCTGGGCTAGCGCGGCCATGGCAGCGATGGCACCAAACATGCCGCCCATAATGTCGTTCACGCTGCTGCCCGCACGCAGTGGCTGGCCCACAGGCCCGGTCATGTAGGCCAGGCCACCCATCATCTGCACCACCTCGTCTAGCGCGGTGCGGTGCTCATAGGGGCCAGGCAGAAAGCCTTTGAGTGCAATATAGATCAAACGCGGGTTGAGCTTTTTCAGGCTGTCGTAGTCCAAGCCCTGCGCGGCCATGGTCTCGGGCCGAAAGTTATGGCTCACGATATCGGCCGTGGCAATGAGTTTCATCGCGGCTTCACGGCCTTCGGGGGTTTTCAGATTCAATACCAGCGATTTTTTATTGCGATTGAACAGTGGATAAAACCCCGCACCCGAGCCAAGTAAATTGCGTGTGTTGTCTCCTTGCGGCGGCTCCACCTTGATCACCTCGGCACCCAAGTCACCAAACAACATACCGCAGGTGGGGCCCATCACCATGTGGGTGAACTCGACCATTCTTAATCCTGAGTAGGGTAGATTTTTAATGGGGGTTTGTGTTGTCATAGAAATTCGGGGTCAGTTTTTGAACGCAGAGGGCGCGAAGATTTCGCGAAGTCTGCAAAAAAGAGGAGAAAAGAAATACCAAATATTTTAAATATTACCCAAGTTTTGAATTTCAAATTTTGACTTCAATTTTGAATTTTCTTTGTCTTCTTTTGCGCACTTTGCGAAACCTTCGCGCCTTCTGCGTTCAAAAATGTATTAAATTCTTCGGCCATCAGCATACACAAACCCCATAGGCAAACCCGCCCCTGCGGTCATGCCGTACAGCGGCTCGCCGGGTAAGCCTAGCTTGAGTGGTTCGCGCGCTGCGATGAGTTTTTCTATGTCGATGCCGGTGCGCACGCCCATGGCTTCAAACATCATCACCAAGTCTTCGGTCACCACATTGCCTGACGCCCCCGGCGCGTGCGGGCAGCCGCCCAAGCCTGCCAGGGATGAGTCAAACCCACGGATACCTTCGTCATACGCTGCCAAGCAGTTGGCGATGCCCAGGCCGCGTGTGTTGTGCATGTGCGCCGAGCTGACGCGCTCTAGGCCCACAGCGGCAATGGCGCGTTGAAATAAGCGGCGCACTTGTGCCGGGTTGGCCATACCGGTCGTGTCGGCAAGACTAGTTTCGTCAGCGCCTGCGGCTATCACGTCTTCTACCAGCTTGATGACATCATCGTCAGGCACAGCGCCTTGCAGCGTGCAGCCAAACGCCACGCTGATGCCTGCTTCAATTTTGACGTGCGGCGCTGTCTCGTTGCGCAGCGCCACAATGCTGCGCACCTCGTCGACCATTTGCGCGCGTGATTTACGCACATTAGCCAGTGAGTGGGCCTCGCTGGCAGAGCAAGGCAGGGTGATCTTGTGCACCCCCGCCGCGATGGCCGCCTGCGCGCCCTTAAGGTTGGGCACCAAGCCGACGATGCACAAATTTGCAAAGCTGCGCGCGTAGTGCGTCATCTCGCTAGCGTCGGCCATTTGCGTCAGCAGCTTAGGCGGCACAAACGAGGTGACCTCAATCTCACGCACGCCCGCAGCCACCAGCGCAGATAGCCACAGCTTTTTATGCCCAGTGGCCATGGTGCGGCTCACGGCCTGCAGTCCATCGCGCATACCCACTTCGCTGATCAGCACATCGATATTGCCCATATTCATAATGATTTCATGATTATTTTGACTTGTGTTTCGCAGAATTTTTTACTTCACGGGCCACAGCATAAACGCAATTTTGTGTAAGCGCGCACCCGATTACCCACCATTTAGTAGTGGATTAATAAACAATAGTTGAGTCAATAGCCTTGGAAGTATCGAATACAGTGTGGCAATGGACCAACCACGCCCTGCAGATGCACCAAAACCCAAAGCCGTCTTGTTTGACGCTTACGGCACGCTGTTTGACGTGTACAGCGTAGCGCTGCTGGCTGAACAGCTGTTTCCTGGAAATGGGCAAAGCTTAAGCGTGCTGTGGCGCGACAAACAAATCGAATACACCCGCCTGCTAACCACCAGTAACCACGGCGCACATTACCAGCCGTTTTGGCAAGTGACAGAGGCCGCGCTACGCTACGCTATAAAAATAATAGCTATAAAAGCAGTAAATACAAGGACTACTGGCCAATTTGATACTAAAAACACTGATGTAGCAGTGCAGCAGCTGATGAACCAATACCGCCACCTTAGCGCGTTCCCAGAAAATAAAGAAGTGCTGCAACAACTTAAAGCGCTAGGCATTCCCACTGGTATCCTAAGCAACGGCGATCCCGCCATGTTGGATGTAGCAGTCAAATCCGCTGGCTTTGCCGACTTGCTAGACCACGTCATCAGCGTCGACAGCATTCGCAAATTCAAAACGCACCCAGATGCGTATGCGCTGGGCTGCCATGCTACTGGTTTGCAGGCCAAACAAATTTTGTTTGTGAGCAGCAACGCTTGGGACGCGCTGGCGGCCACCTGGTTTGGCTACCAAACACTGTGGGTGAACCGCGCTAACCTACCCTTTGAAGAGCTGGGCACGCAGCCTACGCGCACGGGTTCTAGCTTGCGCGATGTACTTGAGTTTTTTGATTAACTAACTTTTAAATACCTTTTGAACGCAGAGGGCGCGAAGGTTACGCAAAGAGCGCAGAAAAGAAATACCAAAATAAAACCAAATTTAAAATACACGATAACAAACCCCAATATTAATTATGTATATATTTTCTCTGTCTTTTTTTGCGCTCTTCGCGTAATCTTCGCGCCCTCTGCGTTCAAAAAATTCTTTCTCCAACTCTATAAAATCCTACCAACCAAATTCAACGAGCCACACATGACACAACGCACCAAAACCCACAGCCTGCAAGTTGCCACCAACTTATACGACTTCGTCAACAACCAAGTGTTACCCGGCACGGGCGTGAAAGCTGATAAGTTTTGGAAAGGCTTTGACGCGATTGTGCAAACCCTGGCGCCCAAAAACATCAAGCTATTGGCCGAGCGTGACCGCTTGCAAACTGAGCTGGACACATGGCACAAAGCAAACCCCGGCCCGATTACCAACATGCCCGCCTACCGCAAGTTTTTAGAAAAAATTAGCTACCTGGTGCCCGAGCCTAAAAAAGTTACCGCCACCACGTCCAATGTGGATGCCGAGCTGGCTACCCAAGCAGGCCCGCAACTGGTGGTGCCTATTTTGAACGCACGCTACGCACTCAACGCTGCCAACGCGCGCTGGGGCAGCCTGTACGACGCGCTGTACGGTACAGACGCTATCAGCGAGGCCAATGGCTGCGAGCGCGCAGGCCCGTATAACGCCAAGCGCGGTGCCAAAGTGATCGAATACGCACGCTATGTACTAGACCGCACTGCGCCGCTCAAAAAAGGCTCGCACATTGACAGCACAGCCTACAGCGTGCAGGGCGGCAAGCTAGTGGTGACACTCAAGGGCGGCACAACTACAGGCTTGCAAGACAGCAAGCAGTTCATCGGCCACCAAGGTGATGCCAAGTTTCCTAAATCTGTTTTGCTGCAACACCACGGCTTGCACCTGGACATTCAGATCAACCGTGCAACCCCTATTGGCGCGAGCGATGCAGCGGGCATGAGCGACTTGGTAGTTGAGTCTGCTTTATCAACTATTTTGGACCTGGAAGACTCTGTGGCCGTGGTGGACGCAGACGACAAAGTGCTGGCCTACAGCAACTGGCTAGGCATCTTAAAAGGTACGTTGACCGAGAGCGTGACCAAAGGCGACAAAACTTTCACGCGCGGTCTGAATGCTGACCGCGAATACACCGGCGTTGATGGCAAAAAGGTTAAGTTGCACGGTCGCTCGCTCATGTTCTTGCGCAACGTCGGCCATTTGATGACCAACCCGGCCATCACCTACACCGCCAAAGACGGATCGACAAAAGAAATCCCCGAAGGTATTTTGGACGCAGTGATTACCACCACGATTGCAATGCATGACCTTAAAGGCAATGCAAAGAACGGCATCCGCAACTCACGCAAAGGCAGCGTCTACATTGTCAAACCCAAAATGCACGGCCCGTTTGAGGTGGCGTTTGCTTCTGAGCTATTTGGCCAAGTTGAAAAGCTGCTGGGCCTGAAAGCCAACACCGTCAAGCTGGGCATCATGGACGAAGAGCGCCGCACCAGCGCTAACCTCAAAGCCTGTATTGCGGCTGCCAGCGCGCGTGTAGCCTTTATCAACACCGGGTTCTTAGACCGCACCGGCGACGAAATGCACACCGCCATGCAAGCCGGCCCGATGATTCGCAAAGGCGACATGAAAACCAGCGCCTGGATTGGCGCGTATGAAAAGAACAACGTGCTGGTCGGCCTAGCCTGCGGCTTGCGCGGCAAAGCCCAAATCGGCAAAGGCATGTGGGCCATGCCCGACCTGATGGCCGACATGCTGAAACAAAAAATCGGCCACCCTTTGGCTGGCGCCAACACCGCCTGGGTGCCCAGCCCCACTGCTGCCACACTGCACGCCATGCACTACCACCAAGTCAAAGTGAGCGATGTGCAAAAGCAAATTGAAAAAGCCGCCAGCAAGGTAAAGCCCGCCACCCAACGCGACCTCACCTTGAACGCGCTGCTACAAGTGCCTGTGACCAACACCCCCAACTGGAGTGCCGCCGACAAGCAGCAGGAACTTGACAACAACGCCCAAGGTATTTTGGGCTACGTGGTGCGCTGGATTGACCAAGGCGTAGGCTGCAGCAAAGTGCCCGACATCCACAACGTAGGCCTGATGGAAGACCGCGCCACCCTGCGCATCAGCAGCCAACACATTGCCAACTGGCTGCACCACGGCGTGGTGAGCCGTAAACAAGTCGAAGACACTTTTCAACGCATGGCTGGCGTGGTTGATCAGCAAAATGCAGGCGACAAGCTGTACAAAAACATGGCGGGTAATTTTGCTGCTTCGTCTGCATACAAAGCGGCAACCGACTTGGTGTTTAAAGGTTTGGCGCAACCTAGTGGTTACACCGAGCCGTTGTTGCATGCTTGGCGGTTGAAGGTGAAGGCGATTGCATAAAACAACTTAACGAACGGCGCTTCAAGCGCCGTTTTTTTATGCAAGCTGGTTAGTCTATTCAGCACTAAAATCATTCCACAACATCGTTTGGAGATCTGTCATGCGCCACACCTTTACAACCGTAGCCCTGGCCACCGCCCTGCTCACAGGCTGCGGTAGCCAAGTAGTTAACCCCGTCTCGGGCCAAGCCGAGCGTTCGGTAATGAGCGAGGCCCAGGAGATTGAAGAGGGTAAGAAGGCGCATGTCGAGGTGCTCAAGGAATATACGGCGCTGAACAATCCTAAGCTGCAGGCTTATGTGAACGGTATTGGCCAAGCGCTGGCTAAGCAGTCGCAGCGGGCTAATTTGGTGTGGGCGTTTACCGTGCTGGACAGCCCTGAGATCAACGCGTTTGCGCTGCCGGGCGGCTATGTGTATGTCACGCGCGGCATCATGGCGTACATGGAGAGCGAGGCCGATTTGGCCGGTGTGATTGGCCACGAGATTGGCCATGTGACAGCGCGCCACGGTGCGCAGCGCGCAACACGCCAGCAAAGTGCGGGCCTGGGCGTGTTGGCCGCTAGCGTGCTGGGCGCTGTGCTAGAGGCCAAAGGCGTGGGCGGTGCTAGCGACATGATTGGTGGTGCGGCGCAAACTGCAGCTCAGGGCTACGTGGCGCGCTATGGGCGCGAGCAAGAGCTGCAAGCTGACGGCTTGGGTGCTGATTATTTGGCCCGCATTAAGTTTGACCCACGCAACATGATTGATGTGATCAAGGTTTTAAAAAACCAAGAGCTGTTTGCCGCCGATTTAGCCAAGGCCGAAGGCCGCCAAGCGCCTGCTCAAAACAGCTACCTCGCTTCGCATCCCAGCAACGACCAGCGCCTAGAGCGCATTACCGCGCTGTCCACACAGTTCAAAACAACAACGCCCTACCAAGACGAAGGGCGTACGCGGTATTTGCAAATGATGGAGGGCGTGTCGTTTGGCGAAAGCGCCGACCAGGGCCTCACACGTGGGCGTAACTTCTACCATGAGAGTTTGAACTTTGCCATCACTGCGCCTGCGGGCTGGAAAATTCAAAACGAATCTGCACAACTAACGCTGGTCAACGCTGCGCGCGACGCGGGTTTGATTGTGCAAATGGCACCGCCCAAGGCTGGCAATACACACGAAGAAATTATTCGCAATGCTGTGCAGCCCACCTCGGGCCGCAGCGAGGCACTGCGCTTAAACGGCCTGCCTGCCACGCACTTTGTAGGCACGCAGCGCGCGCAAAATGGTCAGAATAAAAATATTGAAATGACGGTGGTCAGCGGCGCTAACAATCACAACTACATCATGGTGTACGCCGCCAAAGACGCCAATGTGCTGCAGGGCAACCGTGCAGGGATGCAAGAGGCCGAGCGTTCGTTTCGCGCGTTGACGGCGGCTGACAAAACTGCTGCCAAGGCATGGACGCTACGTGCAACGACCATGCCACGCGGCGGCTTCGCCGAGCTGGCCCGCACATCACCCTTGGCTAACCCGGAGCAGCAGCTCAAATTAATCAACGGGGTGTATCCAGGTGGTGATGTCAAACCTGGGACGCAGGTGAAGATTGTGGTGCAATGATAAATCGTAAGTGCTATTAAATTTGTAGCTGTCCGAGCAGTAAATTCTAGGACTACAAGCAGATTTAGCCCTTAAATCACTCAAGGTAAGTCCTTGTTAACCTCAGGTGCTGCCCCATCACGCGGCCCCACGCTGCCTAAGCGATTTTTCAGTGACTGCGGTTGCCCAGTCAATATCGCGGCATACATAGTGGTATTGCTTAAAACTTTTTTCACATAATCGCGCGTTTCAGCAAACGGCACGTTCTCAGCCCATGCTGCAGCTTCCATCAAGGGCCCATTGCGCCATGCGCGGGGGCGGTTAGGGCCTGCGTTGTAGGCGGCGGCGGCTAGCGGCATAGAGCCTGCAAAATCGTCGAGCGCCAGCTTGAGGTACGCCGTGCCAATGGTGATGTTGGTGTCGCGGTTATTGATCTGGTCTGCGGTAAAACCTTCCAGGCCAATTTTTTTCGCCGTCCAGCGTGCGGTGGCGGGCATGACTTGCATCAGACCCGAGGCGCCCACAGTAGAGCGCGCGTCCATGATGAAACGGCTTTCTTGGCGGATCAGGCCATACACATAGGCTGGGTCTAGGCCAATGTCTTTGCTGCGGCGCACTACGGCGTCTTTGAACGGCATAGGAAAGCGCTGGTCAGTGTCCATACCCTCTTTGGTGCGCTCGCTGGTGTTGATGCAGCGGTCCCATACTTGGCGCTCGCAGGCAAAGTCAGCAGCGGCCAGCAGTTCGCGCTCTGTCATTCCGCCTTTGGTGTGCAGGTTGGTGGTGTAGTTCCACTCACGCACACCCTCACTGCGCAGGCCTATGGCGATGGCATACAGCGCGCGGTTTAAACCTGCGTTTGAGCGTGCGCTTTCTTTCTCGCTGGTGGCAACTGGCGCAGGACGTGCAGGGGCGGTGATGCGTTGGCCCAGTTCTTCAGTGGCCAGCATTTCATAAAAACCGCGTGGCGATGCAATACCCTCTAGCAGCAGCTGCGCTTCGGCTAGCTCAGGGCGCAGCAAAGC
This sequence comes from Polaromonas sp., assembly GCA_043747295.1. Taxonomy (GTDB): domain Bacteria; phylum Pseudomonadota; class Gammaproteobacteria; order Burkholderiales; family Burkholderiaceae_C; genus JAAFIP01. The sequence goes on from JAYTPK010000316.1 coordinate 28,215, forward strand.
GGTGGGAGTGCCGCTGGCGCTGCTGATGACTGTGGTGGGCTTACCGGCCACGATGCCTTTGAGCGCACGGGCTTTCCAATAGACAAACGTCGGGTCTTTGCGGCCTTCGTCAGTCATTTCATTGACAGCTGCCAAGATGACGGGCCAGCCTTTGGAGGCCTCGGTGGCGCGCAGCGCAGCGCGCACTTTCCAGCCCAGCAGGTCGTCGTTTAAATGTTCGTTTTTGGCGTTGGCGTAATAGTTGTTAGCCTGATCAGACAACTTGAGGGCGGCCTGTTTACCAATCACGCCCCAAGCCCAGCTGCGCTCTTCTGCGCTGAGGGATGGCGACCATTTGCTGTCTAACAAGGTGGCGGCTTGGTCGGGGTCGCTGGTGGCTAACTTAACTAGGGCTAGTGTGACCAGTTCTTTGCGCACGTTACCCGCTGCCGTGGCACGGCCCGTCAGGTAGCGGGCTGGGCTGGCATTCACCTCGCCCATGGCGGGCATGGCATCGGGGGCAACGATTTGTACGGCGTTGCTGGCCGCGCGGGGGCGGTTGGCCTCCAGGCTGATGCGGGCTTCACGCCACACATCTAGCGCGGTAATTTTGCGGTCTGCATAAAAGCGGTCCGCTGCCTGTGTGCAGCCGTCGTCTGCGTCTTTGATGCCATACCAGTTGCGAAGCAGCTCGGCTGACATGTCTTTGGTGATATTGCCGCTGCGCACCGAGTCAACCAATAGTGCGTAGCAGCGCACTTCTTTGTCGTCGTTCATGCGGTATTTTGGGTATTCGGCGGCAAAGCTGGTGTAGTCGCGCCGCTTGCCCAGCTGCAGCAGCCAGTCGTTGCGCAGGCGGTCCTCGTGGTAGGTGCCGGCATAGCGGGCCATGACGTCTTGCACCTCTTGGGCGCTGGCCTCTTCCAGGCGGGCTTTGATGTCCCAATAGGCCGCCTGCGCCTCTAGTGCATGGCCACGGGCTTGGGGCAGCAGGGCTGTTAAGCGGGCTTTGTCGCCGCGTTTGAAAGCGTTGCCCATCTCGACAATCACCTCATCGCCGCGCTGGTTTTGTGCATTAGCCGCACCGCCTAGCGCAAACGCGCCGAAACATGCCAGAATCAGCGAAGTCAATGGGTGGGTTTTAAAAGTAGTCATTGGTTTGAATGGAGAGGGCATAGCCCGATTATGGACAAAGCAGACATTCGCAAACGCCTGGTACAACAACGCATGGACCTGCCCGACCGTTTGCAGCGCGCCGAAGCGTTACAAAGAGTCATGCGCATTTGGCTGGTAGGGCAGCCCGACGTGGTGATTGGCGCGTATTGGCCCATCAAAGGCGAGTTTGACCCGCTGCCCGCGTTGTACCGTTGGCAAGAGGATGGGGGGTTTGCAGATGGCGGATTAACCACACCATCAGACCACCCCAGCAACGATGATGTTGAAGATAAAACCCGCATAGTTCAAGTAGATACTGCTCAAGCAGCTATCAATTTTATAACAAATCTCACCGCGCCCGCAGCCGCTGGTCGCGCGCCTTCAGGTGCTACGGTACGCAAGATTGGGTTACCTGTGGTGGACAAAGTTCACAAAACCCTCACCTTTTACGCGTGGTATCCCGGCTGCCCGATGGAGGAAGATGCCTACAACATCCCCAAACCCAAAGATACAGAAATAGTCGTGCCCACGCTGCTGTTTGTGCCCTGCGTAGGTTTTGGCCCTGGTGGCTACCGGCTAGGCTACGGAGGTGGGTTTTATGACCGCACCTTAACTTCGTTACAGCCCAAGCCAGTCACTGTCGGTTTGGCGTATTCGCATGCCAGCGTGCCCAGCTTTGAGCCTGAACCACATGACGTGCCACTAGCAGCGATATTGACGGACGAGGGACAGGCGTATCCATGAGCGGGCTGCAGCGGCGCAATCTGCTGGTTGCAGTGGGTGCTCTCGGCGCCACCACGCTGCTGACCGCGTGTGCGCCCCTGCAGCCAAGCCGTCCGCTTGAGCGCCTTCTGGCGCTACCGCAGCTCAACACCAGTACCGCCCTGCGCGTGGTGTACGCCCACAACCTACGCTATGACAGGCCAGCACCCGGTTTGATCGACCAAGTGCTGACACAAACGCAGGCTTTATGCCAAGCACACTTCGGGCTCACCTTGCAAATGGCAGAAGTACAAGAAGTGCCCATTAGCCAGCTGTTCAGCGCCATAACACCTGTTCTGTGGGACAAGATCAAACCGCAGATCTACGACTTTGCAGATGGCCGCACGCGCGAGACTTTGGTCAAAGAAATGCAACGCAGTGTGCAAAACAACAAAAGCCCCATCGCAGCGCAGATTCAATATGCGAAAGCCCATTTACTCAGCGATACGCAGCCCACGGATGCCAGCAGTCTAGCCCGCGCGCTGATCGACACGCAGCTTGCGCGATTTAAAACTTGGCATACTCTACAAGGCAGTGATGGGCTACCGCTGTTGGATAGATCGATTTACAACGAATACTTTGCGTGGATTACGGCCCCGCGTGCCCAGCCGTGGCCCGCAGAAATCGTGATCACCAACCAATTGTTGGCCAGCGTGGAATATGAAGGCAACTCGCTGCACAGCGCGCTGCGTGGTGGCGTGAGCAACGGCTTGACCTGCGTGTCACCTGTCTCGCGCTACGGCACGGTGTCGGTGCTCAGCTTGTTTCCATTTATCAACCAAGCACCGCTCACACGGCAGCTACGTGGTGATGTTGAAGCCAGCGCAGAGTCAGCTACATCTACCGTCACGGCAGCCGCAGCCCTGCTGACCCACGAGCTAGGCCACCAACTATTGCACCTGGGCCATCCTTTTGGCCAGACCGCCTGTGTGATGAACCCACCCGAATTGCTGCGGTTTGACGCTTGGGTCAAAAGCCTAGATGCCCCTCAGTGCCCGCTGGGCAACCATGCTGAGAATACTTTAGGTGCAGAGCGGTTTTTAGCATCTCCGTAATTTGTTTTGCTATGTATTTCGTAGCTCATGGAGCAGCAAATACTTGGACTACAGGGACTTTTTGTTGGTAAAAGCGCTGTTTTGAGTGGTTTGTCTTGTGTTTTGTATGTTATGCATGTTTTGTTGCCCTGTCCGTTGCTCTTCGTTGTTTTAGGACGCGCGCCGATGTGGCTTACCCCTATGCCAACCGGACCTGCGGCCCTGATTGGTTGTCACAAGGGTAAGCCACATCAGCGCGCTTGTAGCGGGCTGGGGGTAGTGCGCGAAGGTAGCGGCTGCGGTTGAGGTCACCACAACCTGCGCTCCACGTGCCTTAAAGCATCGACCCAGGTGCAGCGGTGGGATCTTATCGATGGGACAACTGCAGCGAGGTGCGGCCCACCAACCCTTGTTAACTACCATCTGCCGCGCATGTTTGCGGAAGTTGTCCCAGCGATATGTCCCGCCGCCCGCCACGGCTAAACAACGAAGAAATGCATTGCAGAGGGGAAGTTCAAATCTCAGTCTTACTATCAATCACCCCACCACCCAAACACACATCCCCGTCATACAACACCGCCGACTGCCCCGGCGTGACAGCCCACTGAGCCTGGGGGAATTGCAAATCAAATCCTTCGTCTTGAAGATAAGACAAGGTGCACGGCGCATCGGCCTGTCGGTAGCGCGCTTTGCTGCCGTACACACCCGCAGCGGGCGGGGTGCCTGCGCACCAGCTTATGTCGTTGGCATGCAAGGTGGGTGACAAAAGCCACGGGTGGTCATGCCCTTGCACGGCCCACAAAATATTTTTATCCATGTCTTTGCGCGCTACAAACCACGGCGCGTGCTCGCCCACACCGCGCTGGCCTTTGTCGCGTGCAGCTTGCAGGTCAGCGCCTTTGGCTTTGATGCCGCCAATGCCTAAGCCTTGGCGTTGGCCCAAGGTGTAAAAGCTCAAGCCCACATGCTCACCAATGGTGCGGCCTTGGTCGTTTTTAATCGGGCCGGGTTCTTTGCTGATGTAGCGGTTTAAAAACTCTCTGAACGGACGCTCGCCAATAAAACAAATGCCGGTAGAGTCTTTCTTTTTAGCGTTAGGTAGGCCAATGTCTTCGGCAATCCGGCGCACTTCGGTTTTGTGCAGCTCACCGACCGGGAACAGAGTTTTAGCCAGCTGCTGTTGGTTTAAGCGGTGCAAAAAATAGCTTTGGTCTTTGCTAGGGTCTAGGCCTTTGAGCAGTTCGTGCAAGCCAGTAGCCGTGTTGTGCCGCACGCGGGCGTAGTGGCCCGTGGCGATTTTTTCGGCGCCCAAGCGCATGGCATGGTCTAGAAACGATTTAAATTTAATCTCAGCATTGCACAAAATATCCGGGTTGGGTGTGCGGCCCGCTTGGTATTCGCGCACAAATTCGGCGAACACACGGTCTTTGTAGTCGGCTGCAAAGTTGACGTGCTCGATCTCTATGCCGATCACATCGGCTACTGCCGCCGCGTCGACGAAATCTATATTACTAGTGCAAAACTCACTATCGTTGTCAACCGAACCTGCGGGTCGGTCGTCATCCTCCCAGTTTTTCATGAAGATGCCGATTACCTCATAGCCTTGCTGCTTGAGCAGGTGCGCACTGACGGCCGAGTCTACGCCGCCGCTCAAGCCCACCACCACCCGTCCTTTGCTTTTTGTCATAGCCCGTATTATCCGCGAGCCAAAAAAAGAGCTCCCGAGGGAGCTCTTGTCATAAAGCGACGAAGCTTATTTTGGCGATACGCCCAAAGACTTGACGGTCTCGAGGTTCAAATAAGCGTCCACTGGCAAGCCTTTGGCGGTTTGGTAACCGTTGACAGCGCGCATGGTTTGCGCACGGATCACGCCGTCCATCGGGCCAGGGTTATAGCCTGCTTTAGACAGAGCTTGCTGGATCTCAATGATCTTGCCGGTGGTAGCGTTGGTCTCGCACAGAATCGAGCGCCACTGCTCAGATGCCTCAGACACTTTGACGGTTTGGGTCAGGTCTTGGTACTGCGCTGGGGTCTCGATCTCGCGGGTAGCGGCTTCGCGGTCTACCACTTGGCGGCTTACAGTTTTGTACACTGCGGGCACGGTCTCTTCACGCAGAGTTGCCTCTTTGTCCACCACGCGGCGGCTCACAGTCTGGTACTGGGCTGGCGTAGGCACTAAGCGCGAGCTTGGAGCCTGGTCAACCACTTGACGGGTCACAGTTTTGAACTGAGCTGGCAGCTTGATCTCGCGCTGGCTAGCTGGTTGGTCAACCACTTGGCGAGTGACGGCTTTGTAAGTGGCTGGAATGACAACTTCAGTGGTGACTGCAGGGGTGTCTTCTACACGGCTGGTCACGGTTTTGTAGGTTGCTGGAGTTTCGATTTCGCGGGTAGTAGCCTGCTTGTCGACCACCTGGCGGCTCACAGTGGTGTACACCGCTGGGATCACAACTTCACGCACGTAGCCTTCAGCGCCAGACTCGGCACCGCTAGACTTTTCGCCAGCAGCACGGCCAGCAGCGGTGCCGCCAGTGGCCTTGGCTACTTCAGAAGCACGCAAGATTTTGTCACCGTTCGGGCTGGCAATAATGTCGCCAGCATCGCTGAACTTATAGCCACGTGTTTTCATGGCTTCAATGTCAATCACCTGACGGGTGTAGCTCTGGCGTGCCTCAGGGATAGCAATTTCGCGGGTAGTTGGCGCTTTGTCTACTGCTTGGCTAGTTACATTGCCGTATTCAGCTGGCACTTCAACTTCGCGCACAGACGCTGGCGTTTTGACTACGCGGCGGGTGATGGTTTCAAAGCGCTCTGGCACTTCTACCAAACACATCACGTCGTCGTCCAGTGAGTTGTTGTCGCTGGTGGTGTAGCCAGCAGTGGTTTTGCCGCCAGCAATAGGTGCGCCTTTAGCGTCAAAGGCGAAGCCTTTAACAGGGCGTACTTCTTTGGCTTGGCCTAGGTAAGCACGGCCACGTTTCCACTCGGTAGAGGCGTCAGCTACTTTGATACGCTCGGTCACGGTTTCATACGTTGCTGGCACTTCTACCAGACGCTTGGAAGCTTCTTTCACAATCACGCGCTCTGTCACCACTTTAGTGGTGCCGGGGACGGTTTCAAGGCGGCTGCTGGCAGCGCGCAAAAGGGTAGTCTCGGTGATAGTTTTCAGTGGGATAGCTATCGGCTCATAGCGCACTGAAGCTGGGCGTGACTCAACTTGTTCGGTCACGGTTTTGAACGTGGCAGGAATCACTTCGACGCGGGTCGTCGCTGGCGTGGCAACAACTTTTTCTTCCACGTTTTTGTAGGTGGCGGGCACTACTTTGAGTGATTTGCGCTCTGGCGTGGCCAGCACTTGCTCGGACACGGTCTTGTAGGTGCCTGGAACCACTTCAATGCGGCTGCTAGCAGAGACGACTTCGATCTGCTCGCTGGTGGACTTGTAGGTGCCAGGAATCGGCTCAGCACGGTTACCGGCTGGTACTACGACGACTTGCTCGCTTTCGTTTTTGTAGGTAGCAGGCACTGGGAAGGTGCGCTTGTATTCTGGGCTGACCAGCACTTGTTCGGTGATAGTTTTGTAGGTAGCAGGTACCACTTCAAAACGCTTAGATGCTGGCATGGCAAGTACGCGCTCAGATTTGGTTTCAAACTTGGCAGGAGATACTACTTTGGCGTAGCACTCACCGGCCACCATGTTGGATGGGCTCGTGCTGGTGGTTTGGGCGTTTGCGGTAAAAGCCAGCACGACAGCGCCAGCGACCAACGTTAAATTGTATTTTTTCATAATGACCTCTATAAGTAATAGCAATAGTGGGATGGGAATGTATCCACCCACGTTTATAGTGTTTTTTTAAGGCAATTTGGAGGGGTAACAAAACGCACCTTCAGGCCCCGTGGATTAGGGTACGAAGCTGTGGTTAAGTTGTAACACTCACGGCTAAGCCACATTCAGACTAGAAAGCTTGCTATAAAAATAAATTTCAATATTAAAAAATAATACAAATGAACTCGTTTGCATTATTGTTTTGTTACAAATTTGCGGAACTTTCTTAAAGTTTAATAACTTGTTACTCGTCTATATTTTCGACCGCATTGCTTTCGCATGCAACGCTCGTTGTTGACTCTAGCGTTTCACAAGCCCTCGTGGCGATTAACCGCACGCTGAACTTGGCTGTGGTCCAAAGCCGCACCGCAGGTGCTGCAAACGCTTAAAATCACCGATGTAGTAATCAAAATGCCTTGTAGTCCAAGTATTTATTGATTATGTAGCTATAAAATTAATAGTATAGAGATGATGATATGAAGATCGTTGTATTAGGTGGTTCAGGCTTTATTGGCAGACATGTGTGCGAAAAGCTCGTCTCTGCTGGCCACAGCATCACGGTGCCCACACGCCGCTTGTCAAGTGCGGCGCACTTGCTGCCACTGCCGCGCCTGCAACTACTGCAGTGCAATGTGCACGACAGTGCGCAGCTAGCCCAGCTGGTGGCCGGGCACGATGTGCTGATCAACCTGGTGGCTGTGCTGCACGGCAACGCCCAGCGGTTTGACGCAGTGCATGTGCAGCTGCCGAATAATATGGTGGCTGCCTGTAAAGCAGGTGGTGTGCACCGTGTGGTGCATGTCAGCGCCCTAGGTGCCGCAGTGGACGCGCCATCGATGTACCAGCGCAGCAAGGCGCAGGGTGAGGCGGTGCTAGCGGCTGCCTGTGCTGCAGGCAGTGCAGGCAAACCATTAGACGTTCGCATATTGCGCCCCAGCGTCGTGTTTGGCGCTGAAGACAAACTGCTTAACCTGTTTGCAGGGTTGCAAAAAATGGCCCCGCTGATGCCACTGGCAGGCGCAGACACGCAGTTTCAACCCGTGTGGGTTGAAGACGTAGCCCAAGCCGTGCTGCAACTGGCTACTACAGACCGTTTGCCACACAACAGCTCTAAGCCTTCGCTTGGCCACTGCCCAGCCGTGTTTGAGGCCTGCGGCCCACAGGTGCTGACCCTACGTGAGCTAGTGCAACTGGCAGGCCGCTGCGTAGGCGCGCAGCGCCCGGTGCTAAGCCTGCCTGCACCGCTGGCGCGCCTACAAGCTTTTGTCATGGAGCACCTGCCTGGCGAGCCTTTAATGAGCCGCGACAACCTCGACTCCATGCGCGTGCCCAACATTGCCAGCGGGCAGCATGACGGTTTGGTACAACTGGGCATCACGCCCAGCAGCATCACCGCTATCGCACCTACATATCTCGCCGCAGCACGCACGATGGACGGCTACCGAGGGCACGCTAGCCGAGACTAATGGCGTTATTCATGCGCACACTGGGGTGACAGCGTAAACATTAGGCATTAATCTGCTCAGTTGGTGCGGTCATACTCATAACTTAGATACTTTTGAACTCTAAGGTGAGATATGCCCAGCACAGTAATCGACGTTCGTACCAGCTACACCCCCGCGCAAGAGCTTGCCATCATCGAAGCAGTGCAGTCCGCGCTGGTGCAGGCCTTCAAAATTCCGCTGCACGACCGCAGCATAGTACTCATCGCGCACAAGCGCAGTTTATTATTCTCAACTTAACTTATTAAACTATCTATGCAACTCTACATCGGCAACAAAAATTACTCGTCATGGTCTATGCGCCCTTGGGTGCTGCTGGCCAACGCGGGCATTGCGTTTGATGAAGTTAAATTACGTTTTGACTCTATGGAGCCAGGTTCTGAGTTTAAAAACGCCATCAACAAAATCACGCCCACTGGCAAAGTACCTGTGCTAGTAGACGAGGGCTTGGTGGTGTGGGACACCTTGGCCATTGCTGAATATGTGGCCGAAAAATACCCAGATAAAAAGCTCTGGCCGCAAGACGCACAGCAACGCGCCCGGGCACGCAGCATCTGCGCTGAGATGCACAGTGGCTTTACTGCCCTGCGCGGCGCCTGCATGATGAACATTGAGGCCAAGCTACCCACAGAAGGCGCACTGGCCCTACGCGACAAACCGGCAGTACGCGCCGATGTGGCCCGAATTGAAACCATTTTCAGCGAGCTACTAGCCCAGCACGGTGGCCCATTCTTATTTGGCCCCCAGTTCACCGTTGCCGACGCTTATTTTGCACCCGTGTGCATGCGTTTTAGCACCTACGCCCTCAGCCAGCGCGCCGACGTTAACGCCTACGTAGACCGCATAAGCGCAGCGCCGGGCGTAGCACAGTGGATAGCTGATGCGCTGACAGAAAATGACTTCAGAGATTTTGAAGAACCGTATCGGTTGAAGCGTTAACTATCTTTTCTCTGTGCTCAGTAGGTCTTGCAGCACTGCTCGTTTTAGGTTGTGTACGGCCCCGCCGCATGGTGTGAGTAGCTCCGCGACTGTCCCCCGTGCTGGCCTAGTGCCAGCGACTCCTCCAAAATGCTTCTGCGCTACTCACACCATGCGACGGGTCTGCGACCATGGTGGGTATGTGACGGTTGATATTCCAACACCCTTGCTAGATCAGGTCGGTGGTGTACTCAGCGTAGCGGCATAAAGGAGGAGTTGTTGGCCCTAGGCCAACACGGGGGACAGCCGCGTAGCTGAGTACACCACCGACCTGATCCCACGAAGCCCACCCTGTTGACCACAACGAACAAGCCTGCATAGCTTCCAACCCAAAGTAAAAAGCTACACTAGAGCACATGAAAATCTACCTAGTTGGCGGCGCAGTCAGAGATGCTTTAATGGGCCTGCCCGTGCACGACCGCGACTACGTGGTGGTAGGCAGCACGCCCGAGCAAATGGCAGCTGCCGGTTACCAGCCCGTGGGCAAAGACTTTCCCGTTTTCTTGCATCCGCAGTCGCGTGAAGAATACGCCCTAGCCCGCACCGAACGCAAAACCGCCAAGGGCTACCACGGTTTTAGTTTTTATACCGATGCCGATGTCACGCTAGAGATGGACTTGGTGCGACGCGACCTTACTATTAATTCTATAGCTGTTAAAGCATTAAATACTTGGACTACAGACCAATTTAGCTCTGAAAACAAACAGCATTATGAGTTAATTGACCCCTACCACGGCCAACGCGATATTGACGACAAGGTGTTGCGCCACGTCAGCCTGGCCTTTGCCGAAGACCCCGTTCGCATACTGCGACTGGCGCGTTTTGCCGCACGCTTTGCAGGCTTTAGCGTAGCCACTGAAACGATGGCATTGATGCGCCGCATGGTGGCCGCGGGCGAGGTCAACGCACTGGTGGCCGAGCGTGTGTGGCAAGAGCTGGCCAAGGGGCTGACTGAGGCCAAGCCGTCCCGCATGTTTCAGGTGCTGCGCCAGTGCGGTGCACTGGCCGTGCTGCTGCCCGAGGTTGACCGCCTGTGGGGCGTGCCGCAACCTGAGGCGCACCACCCCGAGATCGACACCGGTGTGCACCTGATGATGGTGCTGGACATGGCCGCGCAGCTGGGCGCGCCGCTGGCCGTGCGCTGGGCCTGCCTGATGCACGACCTGGGCAAAGGCACCACACCCGCTGAGGTGTTGCCGCGCCATATTGACCATGAAAGCCGCAGCGTCAAACTGCTGCTGCCCGTGTGTGAGCGCCTGCGTGTGCCCACCGATTGCAAAGAGCTGGCCGTGGTGGTGGCCAAAGAGCACGGCAACATCCACCGCAGTGCCGAGCTGAACGCCACCGCTGTCATGCGCCTCTTAGAGCGCTGCGATGCGATACGTAAACCCGAGCGCTTTGCCCAAGTGCTGTTGGCGTGCGAGTGCGATGCACGCGGCCGCTTGGGCCTGCAAGATGCACCTTACCCGCAGCGCGTGCGGCTGGCGTTAGCGCTGCAGGCGGCATTGGATGTGGCTACCGAGCCGATTGCGACCGCTGCCATTGCGCAAGGTATGCAAGGCCCAAAGATAGGCGAGTTAATCCATAAAACGCGAGTTATAGCGCTGGCTGCAGCGTTGCAATAACTCGCTGCAAGCTTGCGTTACATACGCACAAGACCGCTCTATGAAGAATGCCTATTGGTTTAACAGTTGCACCACACGGTCTCTCAACACAGCGGGTTGCACTTGGCTAGCGGCCATTGGCGTGCCTACGTTTAAGCCCACGCGGCTGAAAACACCACGTCTGAAGGGCCGCACCATCGCACCATTTTTCTCAATTCGGCTGAAGTAACTGCCCCATAAGTTGGTCAGTGCCATCGGTATAACCGGCGGCTCGATGCCTTGGGCTTTGGCATCTTCTAGAATTTTCATGATGCCGCCTTTGAATTCTTGCACAGCACCATCCTTGGTGATGCCGCCCTCAGGAAATATGGCCAACAAGTCGCCATCTTTCAGCACGGCCTGCACATCTTTAAAAGCTTGCTCATAAGCCGCCGCGTCTTCGCTGCGCGGTGCAATAGGAATGGCTTTGGCCAACTTGAACAGCCAGCCCAGTACCGGGACTTTAAAAATGCGGTGGTCCATGACAAAGCGAATCGGGCGCGGGCTGGCGGCCATGAGTAGCACGGCATCGACAAAGCTCACATGGTTGCAAGTCAAAATAGCTGCGCCTTCGACAGGAATATGCTGATCGCCGGTGACTTTAAAGCGGTAAACAAAGCGCGAGGCCACCCAAGCGACAAAACGCAAGAAATACTCTGGCACCAGCATGAAGATGTAAAACGCCACCACGGCATTGGCCAAGCCCGTAAACAAAAAGATTTGTGGAATGGTGAACTTGGCGCCCAGCAGAGCGCCTGCAATCACCGAGCTGGCAATCATAAACAGAGCGTTCAAAATATTATTTGCAGCAATGATGCGCGCCCGGTGCGTAGGCTGGCTGCGCAGCTGAATCAGTGCGTACATGGGTACGCTGTACAGGCCCGCAAACAAACTGAGCAGCGCCAAGTCTGCCATCACACGCCAGTGAGCGCTCATGCTGATGAATTGGCCAATGCTCAGCTCGGCGTTGGCGGGCAGGCCGCGCGAAGCAAAATACAAGTCAATAGAAAACACGCTCATGCCAATGGCACCCAGCGGTACCAAACCGATTTCGACATGGCGGCGGCTGAGTGTCTCGCACAGCAGTGAGCCAATGGCAATACCAATAGAAAACACCACCAGCAGCAGCGAGGCAACTTGGCTATTGCCATGCAATACCTCTTTGGCAAAACTAGGGAACTGGCTTAAAAACACGGCACCAAAAAACCACATCCAACTAATGCCTAGCAAGGAGCGAAACACCACCACGTTGCCGTGCGCCAGCTTTAGGTTGCGCCAAGTTTCGGTAAATGGGTTCCAGTTGATTTTTAAACTTGGGTCGGTGGCGGGCACTGACGGAATAAATTGCGCAATCACCCGGCCTACCAGTGCGGCTGCTACACACGCTACCGCCACATAGGTAGGCCCCACCTGAGGAATAGCCACCAACAGCCCGCCCACAATGTTGCCGGCCAAGATAGCTACAAAGGTGCCCATCTCCACCATGCCGTTACCACCAGTCAGCTCACGCTCGCTCAGCACCTGCGGCATGTAGGCAAACTTGACTGGGCCAAACAGCGTGGAGTGCAAACCCATCAGGCAAGTGCAGCCTAAAAGCACGGGCACATTGGCGGTAGAAAATCCATAAGCTGCCAGCAGCATGATGGCGATTTCTAGGTTCTTCACAAAGCGAATAACTTTGGTTTTGTCGTACTTGTCTGTCACCTGGCCAGACGTGGCGCTGAACAATAAAAATGGCAATATAAATAACGCCCCAATCACCAACCCTGCCATGGCAGGTTGCAGCCAGCTGATGCTCAGCTGGTAGGTCACCATCACGGTGAAGGCAAATTTAAATAAGTTGTCGTTGGCCGCGCCTGCAAACTGCGTCCAGAAAAACGGTGCAAAGCGGCGCTGGCTCAGCAGCGCAAACTGATTAGGGTGGTCTGCATTGCTAGGGTCGCTGTGCGCGGGTTGAGGAATAGCTGCCATGGTGCTCCTGTTATGTTGTCTTTATGGGTGCGCTTATTTGTGCTGAGCAAAGGCTGCCGCACCATGGCGTGCATTATGTCGCAGGACTGCGATCACAGGCAACGCAGCCAGACTGGCCGCCACGTGTTTGAGGCTGTGGCCAGACACTATGCCGCCAGTGGCATTAAAAACTGCCTCGTCACCTAGCTCTAGTAATTTAGCCACCACATAGATGGCAATCAACACGCCCCAGCGCACACCTAACGCTGATTTGTGGGCAGGCTGTGCAGCTGCCCACAGCACTACAGCCATGCCACCAAACTGCACCACGGCCCAAGGCGCAATGGCACCCATGGTGTAGTGCAGCGTTACTGCCAGCAGCCCTGCTGCCAAAACACTGCCCCACACCCAAGGGGCGGCTCGCAGACTAACGCGCTCTGCAGCCGCTAAACCCAGCACGCCTGCAAAGGCCACAGCCATGCCTGCACGGTCGATAGCTAGACCTAAAGCGCCGGGTGCCCAGTGGTAGAAGCTAGAGCTAAAACTAGTTAGCACTAAACCTATAAAAAACACCGTAGCGGCTACACGTGTGGCAGGCTGCATGGCAGTGGGTGAGCGGTGCAACAACCATAAGCCCCAAGCGCCCAGAGGTATAAACGCCACATTGCTCAGCACATCCAGCGCATTGGGTATGTCCCACAAAGTGCGTGCATCAATAAACGGATGGCCGTGGGCATGCACGCGGGCGTGGCCATGCGCGTTAAGCTGTAACCACAATGTGATTTGCTCAGCGAACAAAGTGCCCACTACAGCTACAGAGGTTAATATCAGTCCGATTATTATCAAACGCCGTTCGCTCGCAGTGAACGACGCTTTGATATTGGGTCTTGGTGCATTAGACGTTGCGATGTGATGGGCAGAAGATGGCATATAAACTCGTTTCATGGGGTTAAACATGAAGCGAGTGTGCAATCGCACTGGTAGCGCGTAGCAATTAGTGATCAAGCCTTGCGAGGCACGACTGCCAGTAGCGCTACATGCTACTGGCTATGTTGATGCGAGAAATTGTGGGCAGCCTAGGCCGTGAAAACCGTCAATACCCCGGTGTAGCCATACAAATGCTGGTGGGCGATTTCGCCGCCCGCAAAAAATCCCACTAAAGGCACATCACCTAAGGCATGGCGGATGAGCTGCAGCTCAGCACTGGGCGCACCAAAGTGTGGGCCGCCACGGCCAGCGCAGCTGACATAGATGGCGCCTGCGATGCGCCGTGCGGGTGTGGGGGCAGCATCGGCCATGTCACTGGCTAAGCTGCTGGCTACCTCTAAAGTCTGGTCGACAGGCTCGAGTTCTTCGCGAATTTCAGCGCATATACGCACCAAGTCGCGCCGCGCGGCATCTACATTGCGATGGCAAAACACCATCGATCCACCCAGTGGTGCGATGTCTGCAATGGCAATACCTTGGCGCGCAGGGTCTAGGCCAATGATGTGCCTTACGCGCGTGTCCGTGCCAAAGCTGCCCACGGCAGTGACTGCACGATCGCCCACATTGGTCAGCCCCGCCAGAGTGCCGCGTAATTTTTCCATGGCTTCGCGTGGTTGGGCCAAGCTGATACCCAAGTCTTGTAGCAACTGGTCCAGCGCAGGCTGCCCATCCAGCTCAGTCACCACGTTGCCTTCGCAAGCGGTAATCACGCGCTCACGACTGGCTTTGCCTGCAGGTGTGCGCAAAGGCTCGCAGCCTTGGGTCACGCGCGATAGCATGGCCACGCCTTCGGCAAAAGCTACACCGCTTAGGCCGCCATGGAACACACCGCTGGCAGCACCTTGGCCGCGCACATTACCGTTACCACTGACGGCAAATTGCACGGTTTGGCTGCGGCTGGAGGCCAAGCCACCAAACAAATAACCTGTCTCGGTACGTTCAGCCAGCTCTTGCAGCAGCTCGGACAAATCGGGCGTGCTGCCGTCGGCATGCACTAAGGCGCTGTGCGCATCAAAAAAACCATGTTGTGAGCCCAGCGGGGCCACTCCGCTGAAGACACGGTATTGGTCGCTAGGCAGCTCGCACAACATCACGGCCATAGCCGGTTCGTCAAAATACTCCACATTGTTAGACGCAATACCCACGCCTACTGTGCCAGCCCAGTCAGGCACAGTGGGTAGCTCGGCACTAAGGTGGTCTAAAATTTCTTGCGCTTGGGCAGCGTAATGGTCGGTGATGTAGACGATGGCCAGTGTAGGCTGCTGGGCATAGTCGTGCAGTGCCATCTGCGCGCGCAGCTGGGCCAGTACCAAGCCAGCAGCCATCAGCCACTGCGGGTGCGTAGCATGACCGAAAGGGAAGAGTTTAGTCACCAAATCAGCCTCTAGTCCTTGCTTTTGTTGATTTCTTTGCTATTTTTTTAGGAGCAGATTTTTTTACTGGCGCGCGTTTGACCGACGTAGCGCTCATGCGTTGCATGGTTTGGGTGGCAGCAGCACTCGCTGTTTTAGCCATTTGCCCGGCAGTGCTTTTGGCCGTGTTGAATGCAGTTTGTGTCATGGCTTTAGCCATGTTTTTGGTAGTGTCGATGGCAGTTTGCTGCGCGGCGTCTTTCATGGCACCAGCTGCAATTTGCCCAAACTGCTGGGTTAGCGACCCCCACCATTGCATCGGGTCGATCAAGCCTGCGCTATCGCCCAATTTGGCAGATCCTGATGTTTTACGCGCGGCTGGTTTTTTACCCGTCACGGTTTCGGTCATGCGGTCTTTGGCGCCACTGACGGCGCTGGCTACCGTATCGGCGGCTTTGAGCTTGAACGCGTTGGCAACATCACCCATATTGAAGTTCATGCCCTTCAAAGTGGCCAGAGTCATTTTTTGAACTTCTAGTGCGGTCACCGTAGCGCTCAGGGCTTTGGCGTTTTGGTCTAGCCAAAACTGCACCGCTTTGAGCTCAGCAATACGCTTGTCGAGCTCTTCTACATTCAGCGTAGGTGCAACCCAGTTAGCAGGGTTGGGTAACTGCGGAATATTGTGGGCCGCGCCCTTGGCTAGATTTTGCAAAAAATCAAAACCTGGGACAAATTTGCCAAGGGGGTTTGCGTCGCTCATGGTCGGCTCCATCGTAGTGTTGGGTAAGTAGCCAAAGCTTACCGCACAAAGCCTACAAAAACCATAGCATTTGCCACCGATTTGGAGTGCAGCAAAAAGCCGCAGCAGGCGAACCCGCTGCGGCCCATGAGTTGTGACGAGTAAATTATTGCTTTGGTGCGCTGGCTGCGTCCATGGGTGCGGGCATAGGTGTGGGTGCAGGGGTAGAGGCAGGCGCACTGCCCGCACTGCCCGAGCTACCCGAGCCCATCTTTGGGGTCTCGCCGCAACCGGACAATAGCAACGCGGCGCCGGCAAGAGCTAGGCCTGCAGTGCAGGTTACAAGACGCGCTGAAATTAATGAAGAAGGGGTAGTAGTTTTGGTGGATTGAATCATTGTTAAATACCTTGTAGAGGCCGTGCATATGACGGCGCTGGGATGTCAGTTAAAAAAATCAGCACTGTGCACAAGCTGGGGTGATTTGCCCTAGCTTGTGCAACCGACGTGGGACTTAAGACTTAAAGCTTAGGGCTTAGGGCTTAGCTGGTGCACTGGCTGCGTCAGACGGCGAGGGTGCTGGCGTTGGTGGTGCCGACATGCCGCCACCGGTTGCTGGGGGGGTATCAGCGGGTGCTGACGGTGGTGCAGACAACGGCGGTGGGCTGCCAGTGCCGCTGCTACCACTAGTACCAGTCTTGCCTGCGTCCTTGCAGCCTGTCAGAGCCATCAGCGCCAGCACCACCACAGCGATGCCAGTAAGTGCAAAGGCACGAGAAAAAGATGCTGTCCCAGTGGGCTGTAGGCTACCGTGGACATCTAAAGCCGGAGCAGTGCGAGAGCTATTGGTATGGACAAAATAAGATTTCATGGCGTGGTGACCGCTACAACACGGCTATAGAGTTAAACAAGCCTTGACCTTAACGGCCTGCAAGTTAGAACACAAGCGTATCTAACACCCCGAGAGCAACCCTACATATTGTTGCCTCAAACACTCACTACGTTACTCTTAATTGCATAGCAAGACTAATATTTAGGCGCTCGGCGCTCGGCGCTCGCGCAGGCTGGCTACGCCCTCATGGACATCTGGGCCACCAAAGCCCATAAACTCTAGCGCTAGCGAGGTATCAAACAACGGCCCTGCTTGGCGCAGCCAATTGTTCAAACTGTACTTAGTCCAGCCGATGGCGGTTTGGCTGCCTGCGGCTAACTTGTCGGCCACTTCATAGGCCTTGGGCAATACATCAGCTTCGTCCACACACAGCGATACCAAGCCAATGCGCTCAGCTTCTAGGCCACTGATCGGCTCACACAACATGAGGTAGTACTTGGCTTTGGCCATGCTGCACAGCAGCGGCCAGACAATGGCGGCATGGTCACCCGCTGCAACACCCAGGCGCGTGTGCCCATCGACAATTTTTGCCGTCTTGCTGGCAATAGAGATATCAGCCAACAAACCGGCCACCAGCCCCGCGCCCACTGCCGGGCCATGCATCGCCGAGACAATAGGCTTGTCGCAATTAATCACGTTGTAGACCAAATCACGCGCCTCTTTCCACACGCGGGTGCGCACCGCAAAGTCGTTGGCCATGTCCTGCACCAGTTGCAAATCGCCACCGCCTGAAAACCCCAGCCCTTCGCCGCGCAGCACGGCCACTTTCACACTGTCGTCATCACTCACATCGCGCCAGATAGCCGCTAGCTCTTGGTGGCCTTGGTGGCCGGCCGTGGGCAGCTTGCCGTTGCTGCCGGGCAGTTTAGATTTCATTTGAATGTCCAGCACAGCGTTATTTACGCCTTTACGGGTGATGTGCAAGGTTTGGTAGTCGTTGTAATCGATATTTTTCATAATTTCCTAGTGTTTTAAGGCTGTAGTCCAAGTATTTATTACTTAATCAGCTATGTAATTTATAGCAATACAGAACTGTCTGTGATGACGGCTGACAGTGGCACACGCTGTCCGCGCAGGTAGTCTTCCATGCACTGCAGCACCAGCGGGCTGCGGTGGCGTGCATGGCTGGCGCGTACTTCATCGGCAGTCATCCACAGCGTGCGCACTATGCCATCGTCTAGCGCGCGGCCAGCCACGGGCGCGCCCACGCTGCCACAAAACGCAAAGCGCAGGTAGGTGATGTCTTGCGCCGCTTGGCCTGCAGTAGCATCGCGCTGAAAGCGGTTTAAATACACTCCTACCAGAGCAATAGGCTCAAAATGGCAGGCGGTTTCTTCTAGCACCTCGCGCACGCAGCCTGCCTGCGGGCTTTCGCCAGGGTCTAGGTGCCCGGCGGGGTTGTTCAGTCGCAGGCCTTCGGGGGTGTGCTCTTCAATCAACAAAAAAAGGCCGTCATGCTCTATCACAGCGGCCACTGTCGTGCTGGGCTTCCAGCGCTCTAGGTTGGTTTGGGTCATAGCAGCATTATGCAAACGCGACTGCAGCTTGTAGTAATGAGGTCTTTTGGATGCCTAAATTAGCCGCACATACGAGTAAGCGAGGTTGTGGAATAGACGCAAATTCGTGTAAGCTCTGAGTCAATATTTATTTAATTCAAGCATTCTTTAAAAGAGGAGACCAGCATGCGTGTTGGCATACCCGCCGAAATACTGGCCGGCGAAACCAGGGTGGCCGTAACCCCTGAAACAGTCAAAAAACTCACTGCCCAAGGCCATAGCATCGTCGTGCAAAGCGGTGCAGGCGTGGCCGCCAGCGTGACCGATGCCGCGTATGAAGCCGCTGGCGCGCAGATCAACGACGCCGCAGGCGCCTACGCCTGCGAGCTGGTGCTTAAAGTGCGTGCACCGGTGCTCAAAGAACTGCAAATGGTCAAATCAGGCACCACCATAGTGGGCATGCTCAACCCGTTTGATGCAGAAGGCTTGCAGCAAATGGCTGCGGCCGGTGTGACAGGATTTGCCCTAGAGGCCGCGCCCCGCACCACCCGCGCGCAAAGCATGGACGTGCTGTCGTCGCAGGCCAACATTGCAGGCTACAAAGCCGTGATGATGGCCGCTGACAAATACCAGCGCTTTTTCCCTATGCTGATGACCGCTGCAGGCACTGTTAAGGCGGCACGTGTGGTTATCCTCGGCGTTGGCGTAGCAGGCTTGCAAGCCATTGCTACAGCCAAGCGCTTAGGCGCAGTGATCGAAGCGTCTGATGTACGCCCCAGCGTGAAAGAGCAAATCGAATCGCTGGGCGGTAAGTTTATCGACGTGTCGTATGACACGCCGGAAGAAAAAGAAGCTGCTGTCGGCGTAGGCGGCTATGCCAAGCCTATGCCGCCTAGCTGGCTGGCGCGTCAAGCGATTGAAGTGGCTAAGCGTGTTGCGCAGGCTGATATTGTCATCTCCACCGCATTGATCCCCGGCCGCGCAGCGCCTACCTTGATCACCGAAGACATGGTCAAGTCGATGAAACCTGGCTCTGTTATTGTGGACATCGCTGCTGGCAAAGGCCCGGGTGGTGTGGGTGGCAACTGCCCCTTGTCAGAGGCCGACAAAACCGTGGTCAAACACGGCGTGACTATCGTTGGCGAAACTAACCTACCCGCCATGGTGGGCGCAGACGCATCAGCCTTATATGCGCGCAATGTGCTGGATTTTCTTAAGCTTATTTTGCCGCCCGCCGCCAAAGGTGAGCCGCCTGCAAGCTTGAAAATCGACATGGAAGACGACATCGTGGCTGCATGTCTGATGACGCAAGCAGGCGAAGTGAAAAAAAGGTAAATGGATTTGCAGGGCAGCCCGTAGCCGCGCAGCGGCAAGCTCTGCCCACCACTCAATAGGAAAATTATGGACCTCGTATCCCCCACCATTCTCAATCTCATCATCTTTGTCTTGGCCATTTACGTGGGCTACCACGTGGTGTGGACTGTGACCCCTGCGCTGCATACGCCGCTGATGGCGGTGACCAATGCGATCTCGGCCATTGTCATCGTCGGTGCGATGCTGGCCGCCGCACTCACAGAAACCAATTTAGGTAAAACCATGGGCGTGTTGGCCGTAGCCTTAGCGGCGGTCAATATTTTTGGTGGCTTCCTAGTAACTCGGCGCATGCTGGAGATGTTCAGGAAGAAAGAAAAGAAAACCGAAGGAGGCGCCAAATGAGTCTTTTCAAACAATCAGCTCCAAAAATTTGGCATTTTGTTGGATTAGCTGCTGGTTTAACTACTTGGTTTGTTGCAAGAGATATCTGGCTAACTTCGTTGGCCGATCCCTGGTATGTTCGCTACGGTTCATCTGCTTTGGTGGCGGTGCTATTGTCTTTCTTAATTGAGTTTGTATTCAAGGTGCTGAATAAAAAATCGGAGAAGTCGTTATGAGCATGAACCTTGTCACGCTGCTGTACTTGGTAGCTTCTATTTGTTTTATCCAAGCTTTGAAGGGCCTGTCGCATCCCACTACGTCGATTCGCGGTAATTTGTTTGGCATGATCGGCATGGGCATTGCCATGCTGACCACCATGGCCCTCATAGTCCAAATCTCTGGCGGTAAAGCCGCTGGCATGGCCTATGTGTTGTTGGGCTTGGTAGTGGGCGGCGGCTATGGAGCGTACCGCGCCAAGACCGTGGACATGACCAAAATGCCTGAGCTGGTGGCGTTTTTCCACAGCATGATTGGCTTGGCAGCGGTGTTCATCGCTGTGGCTGCAGTGACCGAGCCTTATGCCTTTGGCATTGTGGCCAAAGGTGTAGCGATTCCTGTGGGTAACCGACTAGAGCTGTTCTTGGGTGCGGCCATTGGTGCCATTACCTTCAGCGGTTCGGTGATTGCGTTTGGCAAGCTCAGCGGCACCTACAAGTTTCGTTTGTTCCAAGGTGCACCGGTGCAATTTGCTGGGCAACACAAGCTTAATTTGATCTTAGGTTTAGCCACTATCGGCTTAGGGCTGGTGTACACATTTACCGAAAGCTGGCCCGCGTTCTACGCCATGCTGGCGCTGGCTTTTGTGATGGGTGTACTCATCATTATCCCGATTGGCGGTGCTGACATGCCGGTGGTGGTGTCTATGCTGAACAGTTATTCGGGTTGGGCTGCAGCGGGCATTGGTTTTAGCTTGAACAACAGCATGCTGATCATTGCGGGCTCGCTCGTAGGCAGTTCGGGCGCTATCTTGAGCTACATCATGTGCAAGGCCATGAACCGCAGCTTCTTTAACGTTATTTTGGGTGGCTTTGGTGGCGAGGCAGTCACTGCAGTGGCTGGTGCCAAAGAGCAGCGCCCTGTCAAAAGCGGTAGCGCTGACGATGCCGCTTTTGTACTGAGCAATGCCGAGACCGTAGTGATCGTGCCCGGCTACGGCCTGGCTGTAGCACGCGCGCAGCACGCCGTCAAAGAACTGGCAGCTAAGCTGACTGCCAAAGGCATCATCGTCAAATACGCCATTCACCCCGTGGCAGGCCGCATGCCGGGCCACATGAACGTGCTGCTGGCCGAGGCCGAAGTGCCCTACGACCAAGTGCACGAGATGGAAGACATCAACGGCGAATTTGGCCAAGCCGACGTGGCGATTATTTTGGGCGCGAACGATGTGGTCAACCCCGCAGCACACACTAAAGGCAGCGCCATTTACGGCATGCCTATCTTAGAAGCCTACAAAGCCAAAACCATCATCGTCAACAAACGCTCGATGGCGGCGGGCTATGCGGGCCTGGACAATGAACTGTTTTATATGGACAAAACCATGATGGTGTTTGGCGACGCAAAGAAGGTGATTGAAGATATGGTCAAAGCGGTGGAGTAAGCATTTTCACCCTGACTTTAATTTTCGTATAGGTAGTTTGGAGCAAAGCAATGAGTAACCGTCCCTGGCTAGCGTCGTACCCACAAGGCGTGCCTGCAGATATTGATGTCAACCAATACAGCTCGCTGGTGGATTTGATGCATGAGAGTTTTAAAAAGTACGCCCCGCGTGCGGCCTATAGCTTTATGGGCAAAGACACTACGTTCGCCCAGGTCGACTCGCTCAGCCGCGCGTTTGGTACTTATTTGCAAAGCTTAGGTTTGGTAAAAGGCGACCGCGTAGCCATCATGATGCCCAACGTGCCGCAGTACCCCATCGCAGTCGCAGGCATTTTGCGTGCAGGCTTTGTCGTCGTTAATGTCAACCCTTTGTACACCCCACGCGAGCTAGAGCACCAGCTCAAAGACTCAGGCGCAAAAGCCATCGTCATTATTGAAAACTTTGCCACCACACTAGAGCAATGCATCAAAGCCACAGGTGTAAAGCATGTAGTGCTAGCGGCCATGGGCGACCGCCTGGGTTTGCTCAAAGGCGCACTGGTTAACTATGTGGTGCGCAACGTAAAAAAGATGGTGCCTGCATACAACTTGCCGGGTGCTGTGCGTTTTAACGATGCTGTGGCCAGGGGCACCAGCGGCGCATTTTACCAACCTGCTATTACAGCCGACGACGTAGCAGTGCTGCAATACACAGGTGGCACTACGGGCGTGAGCAAAGGTGCGGTGCTGCTGCACCGCAACGTGATTGCCAACGTGCTGCAGTCTGAGGCATGGAACGAGCCCGCACTAAAATCTTTAGGCGATGTTCAGCCAGTAGGTGTTGTAGCCTTGCCGCTGTACCATATCTTCGCGTTCACGGTGAACATGATGCTGGGCATGCGCCAAGGCGCTAAAGGGATTTTGATTCCTAATCCGCGCGATCTGCCTGCTGTGCTGAAAGAATTGGCGCAGCACAAAATTCATACCTTCCCCGCCGTCAACACCCTATTTAACGGCTTGGCTAACCATCCAGATTTCAACACCGTGGACTGGAGCCATTTAAAAATTTCAGTGGGCGGCGGCATGGCTGTGCAAGGCGCGGTGGCTAAGCTGTGGCTAGACAAAACAGGTTGCTCTATTTGCGAGGGTTATGGTTTATCAGAAACCTCACCGTCAGCCACCTGCAACCCGACAGACAGCAAGCAGTTCACGGGCACCATTGGCCTGCCCATCCCCAACACTTACCTTAAGTGCTTAGATGATGATGGCATCGAAGTGCCGCTGGGCCAGCCCGGCGAGATCGCTATCAAAGGCCCGCAGGTGATGGCGGGCTACTGGCAGCGCCCTGACGAAACTGCCAAGGTGATGACCCCTGATGGTTACTTCAAAACCGGTGATATTGGCATCATGGATGCGAAGGGGTATTTCAAAATTGTTGACCGCAAAAAAGACATGGTTTTGGTCAGTGGTTTCAATGTCTACCCCAACGAGGTAGAAGACGTGGTGGCGCAGCTGCCCGGCGTGATGGAGTGCGCCGTAGTGGGCGTGGCCGATGACAAGACTGGCGAAGCCGTGAAGCTGGTGATTGTGAAAAAAGACCCCGCTCTGACTGAAACGCAGGTGCGTGAGTACTGCCGCGCTAACCTGACCGGATACAAGCAGCCCAAGGTAGTGGAGTTTCGCACTGACCTTCCCAAAACGCCGGTGGGTAAAATTTTGCGCCGCGAACTGCGCGATAAAAAATAAACCACATCTGGGTTCACCGTGGCCATCGCCATATTAAGCGCGTTGCCACAGGAGCAAGCTGGTTTGCAAGCCTTGCTGCAGTCGCCCGTGCGCGTTCAGCGGGCTGGGCGAGAGTTTTGGCAAGGCAGCCTGCACGGCCACGCGGTGGTTCTTGCGCTGTCGCGTATTGGCAAGGTGGCAGCAGCCACGACAACCACTTTATTGATTGAGCATTTCGGCGCACGTACGATTGTCTTCACCGGCGTGGCAGGCGGCTTGGCAAGCCAAGTGCGTGTGGGCGATGTGGTGGTGGGCACACAATACTTGCAGCACGATATGGATGCATCGCCGCTTTTTGCTCGCTATGAAGTGCCCCTGTATGGGTTGCAACGATTCAATGCATTGCCTGTCTTGCATGCACAGCGCATTGCCTGATGGGCTGTGTGTCGAAATGGAAGGCGCTGCCGTAGCGCAAGTGTGCTGGGACTACCAAGTGCCGTTTGTTGCAGTGCGCACCATCTCTGACCGTGCAGACGATACTGCGCACATTGATTTTCCAGTGTTCGTACGTGATGTGGCAGGGCCTTATGCCGTCAAATGCATTTGCGCTTGGCTAGAACAATTGCCCATTTAGCATTCGGCGAATCAAGCTGCTGCACAGTGCCTTAAAGGTACATTTAAGTGCTAAATATGCTTGTAGTTCATGTATTCATTACTCAAGCAGCTATTAAATTAGTAGCGAATAGAGACTGGCTCTTTAACAATCCTAAAGCCAGCCAAGCCGCTGTACCCCACATCGTCAGCGCCACCACCGTGTCTATACCGCGCCACACGGCAGGCTTGGCCAGCTTGTGGGCTAACAGTTGCGCACCTAAACCCAGTGCAATAAACCAGAGCAACGACCCGAATGCTGCACCTGCGCCAAACTTCCAATTGTCTGGCTGCCCATAAGCCAGCGACGCCGTGCCGATCAGCACCGCAGTGTCGAGCCAAGCGTGTGGGTTAAGCCACGAAAAGGCCAGAGCCGTACCCAGAGCCTGGGTACGCGATGTTGGCGAGCCTTGTGTGCCTTGCGTGGCGTCGCCCTGCTGCGTGGCAGACAAGCCTACATATTGATTGGCCCATGCCCTGCGCGCCGCACCCCAGCCGTAGTGCAATAAAAACAATATCGCCGCGCCCAGCATCGCACCGTACACGCCTGCAGACAGGGTGCCCAGCTGCGCCAAACCCGCTACCCCAATGGCAATCAAAATGACGTCAGTGACTGCACAGGCCAGCACCGTCAGCCCCACATGTGAGCGCAAAAGCCCCATGCGCAGCACATGAGCGTTTTGGGGGCCAATGGCAATGATGAGCGACAGGCTGAGCAGCATGCCTGAGAAAGCGGCGGTCATAGTGAGATTGTCCTTGTGGTGTCTACTGAGCTTTGCGCACAGTTTATGGCCCGATGACTGTCAGCGCACTCACCCGTTCGGACTGAGCTTGTCGAAGTCTTCGTGCTGACTAAAAACTATCCTCTCAAAAATCCTTAAAATATTAAACAAATTTAACTATTTCTTAATTTACTTAAGTTTGGTTTAATAAAGCATGCTATTTGACCCTCGCCAACTCGCCGCTTTTGATGCCACCGTACAAACTGGCAGCCTGTCTGCCGCCGCCGTTACGCTGCGCATCACATTGGCCGCTACCAGCCTGCGCATCAAAGCGCTAGAAGAATCGCTAGGTCAGCGCCTTTTAATTCGCGGCAAAACCGCGCGTGCCACGCCCGCTGGCCAAGCGCTGCTCACCCACATCAAACAAGTGCGCTTGCTAGAGGCCGACTTGCAACACACCCTGCAGCCGGCCAGCAGCGGCAAGCTGCAGGCGTATCAAAACATCAGCGTGGCGGTGAACGCCGACTCGCTGGCCTCGTGGTTTTTCCCTGGCATTCAAGCCGCATTGCACAAACACAAGCTCACGCTCGATGTCACAGTAGACGATCAAGACCACACCCTGGAATGGCTGAAAAACGGCGACGTGATTGGCTGCGTTACCACCTTGGCCACGCCCCTGCGCGGCTGCGTGGCTGAGCCGCTAGGCACCATGCGCTATCGGTGTGTGGCAGCGCCCGGTTTGCGTGACAAACTGCTGGGTAAAAAGCGTAGCATCGGCCTGCACCAGTTGGTTACCCAACCGGCCATCGGCTTTAACCGCAAAGACGGCTTGCAAGACCAGTTTTTGCAGCAATGCTTTGGCGTAACTGACCTGCGCTATCCGCGTCACTACATCCCCGCTGTAGATGCCTACCGCCTAGGCCTGCTCAGCGGCCTAGGCTGGGGCATGCAGGCTGACATTCAAGCCCCCCTTGATTTACCCAGCGGCATATTGGTAGACCTGTTTCCTGGTCAGTTTGTGGATGTACCGCTGTTTTGGCACCACTGGCAGCGCGAGGCTCCACAAGCTGCGCGCTTGACTTTGGCAATTAAGACGTCTGCAGGAAGGCTGATTTAGTTTTTAGGGCGATGCTAAGACACTTTGGCATAGCTAGACTGCGTATTGCACGTTTTGCAAATAAAGTCGCTACGCCGAACGTCCTTAAAGTACAACCATAAAGCAAGGCATGGTCCTGCTATGAGAAGCGGCAGGACAACTGCAAATACCGTTTCATAAAGATAGCCAGAGTAAGCTGCAATCCCGAAGAGTATCCAAATAACTGGTTCAGCTAGCGCCGCTGGCCAGAAAGCCTCTTTAACCAAATCATGATTGCGTATTTGTTCGACCTTTCCACGACATTGCGGGCAACGCAGCCCGGGCACAAGAACAGGGTCGGTAACGTATTCTATTTTCAAGGTGCTAGTAAAGTTGTTTTAGGGAATTCATTGTGACAGTAAATTTACAGCGGCACATAGCGGGATAATCACCTCATGCCAACCCAACCCTTGCGCGTGCTGTCGCTCATCCCGCCGATGACGCAGCTCAACACGCCTTACCCTTCCACTGCCTACATCACCGGCTTTCTGCGCTCACGCGGGGTAGATGCAGTGCAGGCCGATGTGGCGCTGGCTTTGGTGTTGCGCTTGTTCTCCAAAGAAGGTTTACAAAGCATCTACGCTGAGATTGAGCAACTTGACCAAACCACCGAGCGTGTGGCGCTGTTCATGGAGCAGTTTGACCGCTACGCCGCCACCATCACCGCAGCGATTAACTTTTTGCAAGGCAAAGACTCCACGTTGGCGCACCGTATCAACTCCCGCAGCTTCTTGCCCGAAGGCCCGCGCTTTGAGGCGCTAGAGGTGTATGTCGACGACGAGGGCAGAGACCCGCTGGCTTGGGCTTTTGGGGCACTGGGTGCGCAAGACAAAGCGCGGCATTTGGCTACCTTGTATTTGAACGATTTGGCTGACGTGCTGAAAGACGCGATTGACCCGCGCTTTGAGTTTGTGCGCTACGCCGAGTCGCTAGCGGGCAGCCAGCCTACGTTTGACCCACTGGCTGATGCGCTGGCGCAGTCTTTGACTTTGGTAGACAGCGCGCTTGTCGACATTGCTTTAAAAACCTTTGACCAATACAAACCTACCGTCGTGCTGCTGTCTGTGCCCTTCCCAGGCTCGGTCTACGCTGCGTTTCGCATCGCACAAGCCATCAAAGCGCACAGCCCGCACACTACGCTGGTGTTAGGCGGCGGCTACGTTAATACCGAACTGCGCGAGTTGGCCGAGCCGCGTGTGTTTGACTACTTTGACTTTGTCACGCTGGATGCGGGTGAGCGCCCGCTGCTTGCGCTGCTAGATCATGTGCAAGGCAAGCGCGGCGCGCAGCGTTTGGTGCGCACCTTCACGCGTGAATCAGCAGACGAGGGTGGCAAGGTCAAATACATCAACCTCGCCGAACCCGACGTACCATTTAGCGACGTAGGCACCCCCACTTGGGACGGCCTGCCGCTGGACAAATACCTTAGTCTGCTCGACATGCTCAACCCCATGCACCGCCTGTGGAGCGACGGCCGCTGGAACAAGCTGACCGTGGCGCACGGCTGCTACTGGAAGAAGTGCAGTTTTTGCGACGTGAGCCTGGACTACATATCGCGCTACGAAGGCACTACGGCAGAAGAGCTGGTCAACCGCATTGACACAATAGTCGCGGAGACTGGCCAAACCGGCTTTCACTTTGTGGACGAAGCCGCCCCGCCCAAAGCCCTCAAAGCGCTGGCCGCCGAGTTGCAAGCACGCAGTACTGCGATCAGTTGGTGGGGCAATATCCGCTTTGAAAAATCATTCACCCCTGCCCTGTGCCAAGAGCTGGCCGACAGCGGCTGCATAGCGATTAGCGGTGGCCTAGAAGTCGCGTCTGACCGCCTGCTCAAGCTGATGAAAAAAGGCGTGTCGGTGGAACAAGTGGCTCGTGTGACCAAGGGCTTTAGCGATGCAGGCATCTTGGTGCATGCCTACCTGATGTACGGCTTTCCTACCCAAAGCGTGCAAGACACCGTAGACGCGCTAGAGTACGTGCGCCAGCTGTTTGCCGCAGGTTGCATTCAAAGCGGCTTCTTTCATCGCTTCGCCTGCACCGTGCATTCCCCCGTAGGCATGGCCCCGCAAGACTACGGCGTAAAACTAGTGGCACTACCCGAAGGCCAGTTCGCCAAAAACGACATCGCCTTTATCGACCCTTCTGGCGTAGACCACGACGCGCTAGGCGTTGCGCTGAACAAAGCGCTGTACAACTACATGCACGGCATCGGCCTGGGCACCAATGTGCGCCAATGGTTTGACATGAAAGTGCCCAAGACTAAAGTGGCCCCAGATTTTGTAGAGCGGGCGCTGGTGTCGATGGCCAGTGTTTAGATGTTACTTTGAGTCTTGGAGAGGTGTTTTACCAGTCTTTTAGGTCTGTAGTCCAAGCATTTACTGCTCAGACAGCTATAGTATTTGTAGCGTTAGTGGTTTGTTCTTTTAAGGTTTTTAACAGCCCGTGACAATGCTTTTGTGCTTTGATTACCTTGGACGTGCAATGGGACATGTCGCTTGCAAGTTGCAGCAAAAGACACGTGTGGCTGGATTTTGTAGCTTTCAGTACAGCTTGGTAGGACACTTAAGAGTAGGCTTTGCCTGACGCCTGAGTTAGACCGCAGACCTGCTTACTGGTCTGCTGGAGGTTCCCATAGCTCAACTTTGTTGCCGTCGGGGTCGATGACCCAGCCAAATTTGCCGAAGTCTGAGGACTCTGTCTTGTCTATGACATTGCAATCTTCAGCGCGCAACGCAGCAAGGAGTGCGTCCAAATCCGCTACGCGGAAATTGATCATGAAAGACGCGGAGCTTGGCTCCATTTTGTTTGTATCTTGGGCGAATGGACTCCAAATAGTCATTCCGGACGGGCTATCAGGGCCGCCCCACTGAAATATGGCTCCACCCCACTCACTTACGTCCAAGCCAAGATGGTCGCGATACCAAGCGTCCAAGCGTTTTGGGTCCGGCGATTTGAAGAAGATGCCGCCGATGCCAGTCACACGCTTCATAGTTTTTCTCCAAAGATCGACTAGTACTTGCCCTGCGGTCTAACGTTGGAGGCCAGACGCGGCCGTAGGCCGTCGCCGCTGGGCCGACTTGTTAGAGCGCATTGCGCACTCCCGCAATTAGGACGGCAACGACCCAGGCGCCGACTGGCAGGGCAAAGACAGCAATACTCAGAGAGCCGCAGATGATGCAACGCCTGTTTCGCGGGCCCTCGATGAGGCCGACAAGGCTCAAAACAGTAGCGAGTAGGGTTGCGCCGCCAGCAAGAATCAAGATGCGGGTGTGATAGATCGTTTGCGGCGTGTAGGTAATACCCTTGCTGCTCATACGCTCCGGTCCATCTGGAATGAACTGTCCCACGTACCATAAGCCTCCAACGGCGAGCAGCACGGCCAGCGCCTGCAGCAGCACGCCGGCCCATAGAAAAGGGGAACACCGGTCCATGCGCGGTCTAACGTTCGAGATGTGCGGCTTTCGCGCAGCGAATGTCCGAACAATCGAGGCGTTCTGTCGCGGCTTTGAACATTTCTTGGCGCTTGATCTGTGACATTGGAAATCTCTATTTTTTGGTCAGCAGCCTACGTAGCTGTTTACAACGTCCGACTCAAAAACTCGTTTTTGTGCGTGCGCTGTAAACAGCTACGCACGCTACCATAAATTTCGAGTTGTATAAATACCCAGTATCTGTGCTAGCGCCACTGTTTAGCCGTCGATCAGTACGTAATGTGTGCCGCAAAACTTGCAACATAATCTGGCTACTGCAATTTAATCTGGGCATCAAATACTCTTGGAAGCGGCTTCTAGTATGGGTTTCGAGCGATTTTACTAACTATTTATCTAGTTATAAAAATTCCTTTAAACCCGGTAGTCCAAATGAGCGAGCATATTGCCTAGATGGACTTTAGCTCAAAGCGACTGCGGCGTATCTGTTTTTAACGGCTAAGGTGTGAGTTCAGTACGATTGTGGTTTGATCTTGTAGGGTTTCTGAGTGGCTTTGATGTGCATTTAGACCCCTGCCCGATAAAAAATGCACAAGCAGTGCAACTTACTCCGTCGCCGCAGCTCACGGTTTAAGCGCAACGCCCTTCAAAAGGCCACTTTGTGATTGACTTTATCATATTTATAGACTATATTTATAGTCTATAAATGACTATTTTGGAGTGCCCTCATGCAATACGGTTTAGCCCAAGCTAAAGCGCGGCTTAGTGAACTTACGAGTTTGGTGGATTCGGGGGAAGAAGTGGTCATCGCCAAGCACGGCAGGCCTAGCTACAAATTGATTTTGGTGTCGGGCGTGCAAACCGATAGTGCGCAAGCGACGGCCACCAACCAAGCGCCCACCGGGCTGGGCGATTTGGTGGGCTTTGTAGCCCAAACGCGCAAGAAATCGCTTGCGCCTGCTGGCGTGGACAATTTTGTTGCCGACTGGCGGCAAAGCGCGCGTTATTGAAGCACGCTGGTTTATGTTTTACCTAGACACGAGTGTGGCCGTGGCACTGCTCACGACAGAGGCTGGCAGTGATGCTGCGCAGACGTTAGTAAATCGTTTGATGGGCCAGGGCTTGCGCGGCGTGTGCAGCGATTGGACTTGCGCTGAATACCGCTGTGCCGTTGTTGCTAAACACCGAGCAGGCTTGATCGACGCAACTGATGTGTCTGCTGTAGCTTCGGCGCTGGATGTGCTGCGTTCGGCCAAGTTGGTTGCCGCACCCACAATACCAACTGACATCGTGCGTGCAGGTGAGCTGGCCGTGCAAATTGCCAGCCAACCGCTGCGGGCTGCGGATGCGCTGCATATTGCGATAGCAGCGCGCTTGGGGGCTACGCATTTTGTGACATTCGATCTTGCGCAAGCTGCGGCTGCACGGGTAGCTTTGGTGGGAGTGCAGGTGGTTGCTGCTTAGATAATTAAGCTCTCGTTATTAATGGCGTAAAAAATCTTGGCCGCATCGCATCTAGCCCCAGCTGACTCAGCACCTCATGCAACCGCGTTGCGCGTGTTGCCGCTGTACTTGCGCCACGCGCATCGGCATGGCGCGTAGCGATGATGAGTTCGTTTTTCATCGAATGCTCCCAGCCTACTAGCTCGGTTACCGTCACTGCATAGCCATGCGCTTCTAGCTGCAGGCAGCGCAGCACGTTGGTTAGCTGGCTGCCAAACTCGCGGGTGTGGATGGGGTGGCGCCACAGTTCGGCCAACGGATTGTTGAGCGCTACCCTACCCTTGGCTGCTTTGAGTGTGGCCGCTACCTCAGCTTGGCAGCAGGGCACCAGCACCATGTGCTGCACTTGGTGTTTCAGGCCAAACGCGATGGCATCATCTGTGGCGGTGTTGCAGGCGTGTAGTGCTGTGACGATGTCGATGCGCTTGGGTAGCTGCTGCGCGCTTTCAGATTCGGCGACGGACAGATTTAAAAAATCCATACCTTTAAAACCAAACTCATGCGCTAGCTGTGCACTGCGTTGCACCAAGTCGTCGCGCACTTCTACACCCACCACACGGCCTTGCGGTGCATGCAGTTTAAAAAATAGGTCGTACAAAATAAACCCTAAATACGACTTGCCAGCACCGTGGTCTACCACGGTCACATCGGCGTGCTGGGCTTGCACTTTTTGCAGCAAGGGCTCGATGAAGTTAAACAAGTGGTACACCTGCTTGAGCTTGCGGCGCGAATCTTGGTTAAGTTTGCCTTCGCGCGTGAGGATGTGCAGGGCTTTGAGCAGCTCAACCGACTGCTCGGGGCGCACATCGTATTTGTCGCCACCTTGTGCATTGGCTTGCGGGTTGGGTTGTACAGCAGTTTTAGGCTTCTTTTGGGGCAAGGTGCGTGAGGCATTCATGCCAGCATTGTCTTCCATCCGGCCAAGCCCAGCTTGCGCAGGGTGGCGATGTTGCGTTCATAGATTAGCGCTGCATCTGGAAAAGACTCTACCGCACGCTCTACACTGTCCTCGCGCAGCAGGTGCAGCATGGGGTAAGGTGAGCGGTTGGTAAAGTTTTCTATATCGTCAGATTGCGAACCTGCAAACTGGTAGTGCGGGTGAAAGCTGGCAATCTGCAACTGCGCGTCTGGGTCAGCGTGCTCCAGCACAGCATCGGCCTCATCTAAAAAATCGTTGTAGTCTAAAAAATCGGCCAGCATGTGCGGCGCAATGAGCAGCGTGGTCTCGGTCTTGGCTGGGTCTTGGGCCAGTAGAGAAGTAATTTCGTTTTCTAGCGCCAGCAATAAATCTGTGGGCTGCGTAGCCTCGCTCACGCTGTAGCGTATGCGGCCATGCACATGCTCGGCCTTGGCAAAGGGGCACAGGTTCAGGCCGATCACAGCACGCTCTAACCACTGCTGGGTGAGTGCGATGACGGGGTCGGTGGTCATATTGGTTTAACTTATTTCTTGCCAGGCGCTGCAGCAGCTAGCAGGGCAGGTGCAAGCACTGGTGCGTGCAAGGGAACAATCTCTTGGTCAATCGCTCCAAACACACTCTGCCCGTCCTTGCCTTTCATCTCAATGCGAATCGTGTCGCCAAACTTCATGTAATCGGTGCTGGGTTTGCCGTCTTGTATGCTTTCAATGGCGCGCTTCTCCGCTATGCAGCTGTAGCCGCGTGGCCAGTCTTTTTTGCCGTCTTTTTCCACGCCTT
Source organism: Polaromonas sp. (assembly GCA_043747295.1). GTDB lineage: Bacteria > Pseudomonadota > Gammaproteobacteria > Burkholderiales > Burkholderiaceae_C > JAAFIP01. The sequence goes on from JAYTPK010000316.1 coordinate 60,698, forward strand.
TGTTGCTCACGGTACCACTGCCTACGACAGAGCCTGCACGCACGTTGCGGGTTTTGCAAATGTGGGCAATCAGTTGGCCAAAGTGAAAGGTCATCTCGCTGCCAGCGTCACACATGCCTACGGTGCGGCCGTTCCACTGGCTTTGGATGGTCAGGCCCAGGCGGCCAGCGTCCCACGCGCTGCCCAGTTCGTCGAGCGTTACGGCCACTGGGCTGAACGCAGTGGCGGGTTTGCTTTGAAAGAAACCAAAGCCTTTGGCCAGTTCGTCGGGGATAAGGTGCCGCAGGCTGACGTCGTTGGCCAGCATGACTAGGCGAATGCCGTCCAGCGCCTGCTCGGGCGTGCTGCCCATGCGCACGTCGGCGGTGATGACGGCGACTTCAGCTTCAAAGTCAATACCAAACGCCTCTGAGGGCACCTTCACATCGTCACGCGGACCAATAAAGTCGTCGCTGCCGCCTTGGTACATCAGGGGTTCGGTGTAGTAGTTTTCAGGCACGGTAGCGTTGCGGGCTAGGCGCACAAGTTCTACGTGGTTAATGTAAGCCGAGCCGTCAGCCCACTGGTAGGCGCGTGGCAACGGGGCCATGCATTGCTTAGGGTCAAATGCAAAGGCGTGGCGGGCTTTGCCGTTATTTAGCGTGTCGTACAGGTCTTGCAATTGCGGCGACATAAAGTTCCAGTCGTCCAGTACCTGCTGCAGCTTGGTGGCAATGCCGGTTGCATAATGGGCGGTGGTCAGGTCACGCGACACAACCACCAGTTGCCCGTCGCGTGAGCCGTCTTTGAGTGTGGCAAGTTTCATAAATTGAGCTTTGTAAATTACGTTTAGGTAAATTCGTTTACTATTGCGTAATTCTACTAGTCTTTTTGACCACCCCCACCATGGCCTCTAAACCCCAAGCCGGTATCCAGTCTGTTGAAGTTGGCTTTGCGCTGCTAAGCACGTTGGCACAAGCAGGTGCCCCCATGATGCTACGTGATTTAGCTGTAGCGGCGGGCATGAGTGCCGCCAAAGCGCACCGTTATTTGGTGAGTTTTCAGCGCCTGGAACTGGTAGTGCAAGACGAGCACAACACCCGCTATGACCTGGGCCCTGCAGCATTAAAGTTAGGGCTTGCTTCGCTAGAGAGGCTGGATGCCGTTCAGCTAGCGCGTGCGCGCATGGATGCGTTGATGGCCGAGGTAGGCCACACCTTGGCCATTGCGGTGTGGGGCAACCATGGCCCGACCATCGTGCATTGGCAAGAGCCGCCGCAAGCTGTCACAGTCAATTTGCGCCTGGGCGATGTGATGCCGCTGCTGACTAGCGCCACAGGCCGCTGCTTTGCTGCACACGCTCAGCCGCAGGCGATTGCTGCAATGCTGAAGACAGAATTAGCAACGCTACAAAAAGCCCCGCGCGGCGATGCACCCACCACGGCTGCCGCCGTACAAGCTCTGTTCAGCGAGGTGCGCGAGCGCGGCTTGGGCAGGGTATGCGATACCCTGCTGCCCGGCATTGCGGGGTTTTGCGCACCTGTGTTTGATGCCAGCGGTCACATGGCATTGGGCTTAGTGTCGCTGGGGTCGTCAGCCAGTTTTGATACTGCTTGGCAAGGTGTGGTGGCCAAGGCGCTGAGCCGCTGTGCACAGCAACTGTCTCGTGACTTAGGGGCTAAGCTAGTTTAAGCCCGTCTCAGTGCAACTGGGCCTTATGTGCAGAGGCGGTATATTCAAGCTATGCGCCTAGCTCCATTAACCCCATTTAAGCCACCCATGCGTTGGCGCACCTTGCTTGGGCTGTTGGTGGCTGTGCTGCTGGTTCACGGTACGGTGCTAACCGGGCAGCTGAGTAACTTGCTGCCCGCAGCCAGCAGTGGGCGCGCCATGAGCACTCGAATGGTTGAGGCGCCTGCGCCTACACTTGAGCCTGCACTCGCTGCAGCGCCCCCCGCGCCAGCCCCTGTGCTTAAAGCGCCCGTAGCGCCTAAAACATTACCCCGGGCGCCTAAAAAAGCACCAAATAAGCCAGATGTCCAAGTATTTACTGCTCAAATTGCTACTGATACTGTAGCAACTACTACCACCACGGATCAACCTGAAGTAGCGGCAACGCCGCCATTAGAAACACCGCTTATTACCGAGCAGGATGCAAACGCTATTACACCCACCACCACAGTAGCCGAATCTATACCAGACCCGCAGACCACGACTCCCAGCGTCACGGTAGCCGAGTCGTCACCAGACCCACAGACCACTGCGACACAGCCACCGCGTGAATTGGTTGCTCAAAAGCCTGCGCCGGATTTTGTTTTCCCGGCGTCGGGTAGTCTTTCGTTTAACGCCGTGCAAGCGCGTGGGGCGCAAACACAATCGGCTTCTGGCACGTTGGACTGGGCCAGTGATGGCCGTAATTACCAGTTGCAGCTGGAAGGCAAGGCAGCGTTTATTTCCATGTTTCGCCGCACCAGTGTAGGCCGCCTAGGGCCCACAGGTTTGCAGCCCGAGCGCTTTAGTGAAAAACGCTTTAACCGTAGCGAACAAGCTACGCATTTTCGAAAAGACAAAGGCACTATCAGCTTTGCGAACAACAAACCCGACGCGCCGTTACTATCCGGTGCGCAAGACCAACTGAGCATGATGCTGCAGCTGGCTGGCATCGTGGGTGGCAACGCTACCAAGAAGCAAGTACAACGCAGCGTACAACTTCAAGTAGCAGGCACTGACGAAGCGGACACATGGGTGTTTTCAGTCGAAGGCATGGAGACCATCATGCTGCCTGCTGGCACCACCACTGCACTGCACTTGCTACGCGCTCCGCGCAAAGAATTCGACCGCCGCGTCGAGCTTTGGCTAGCACCCACTCTGGGCTACATGCCTGTGCGCTTTAAACAGACCGAACAAAACGGTGACACGTTCGATCTACTGCTGCGCAGCCCCGATGTGCGCATGCCTGAAGCCGTATCCGACTGCGCTGCCACGAAAACTTGTTAATGACCTTGTTTATGACCTTGTGAATAGCAGGCTCTTTCGCGCGTAACAAGCCGCGTAACAAGCGCCCAAACTGTGGCTTTAATCGCGAAATATGCCGTAAAAACCCTGTAGACCTTGAAATAGGCGCGTGCGTTACTACATCATGTGATGTACGCTATCAAATAGCTAGTAACACAACACGCTAACCCAAGGACTCCAACTCTATGAACATGCTCTACGACTCAGAATCTTATGTAGTGGTGCACTTGCAAGCAGATATGCAAGAGGGCGCAGCAGCACAAGACGCCGTCGAGCTGGCATTGCATAGCCGTGTCGTTGACGCTATTGGCAGCGACCGCGCAGCTATCACCGGCAATAAGCTGCAAGGTCTGCGCTTGGCTCGGCACGGGTTTGAGATTGTCGACAAGCGCTCAGGCAAAGAGGTGTACCTTGACGGCTCGTGGGCCGAGCTGTTTCAGCAGCAGATTAACGCTTGGCAAGCCAACACGCCTACCCAAGACGAAGTAGAAGACACGTTGGAGTGTTACGCCCAGTTAGCGCAAAACCCGGTGATCTTGCACTAACAAATTCAGGGTGCGGTAGCCTCGGCCGATGTTATTTTTTAACTTGCATTCTATTTGGTTGCGCTGTAGCGCCGCGCTGGCCTTCGCAGTGCTTGCTGGTTGCAGCACCGCAAATTTGCAGTCCCAACAAAAAAATACTGAGGATGTAAGAGAGCAGTCTTTGCAACCCAAGCTGCTGCTTTTAGGCGAACAGCATGACGCGCCAAGCCATCCCCGTTTACACGCGCAGGCAGTGCAAGATTTAGCCTCTCAAGGCCGCTTAGCTTCACTGGTGCTAGAAATGGTGGATGAGCATGTAGGCGCAGATAAGCTGCGCAGCAATGCCACAGAGGAACAGGTGCAGACTGCTTTACGTTGGCGCGAGGACGCTTGGCCTTGGGCCAACTACAAAGGTGCGGTGATGGCTGCTGTGCGCTCAGGAGCGCCCGTGATGGGTGCAAGTTTGTCCCAGCATAGTATCAAGCAAGCTATGCAATCTAAAGATTACGAAGCTTACTTTACGCCAACGTTGTGGCAGCGCCAGCTAGACGTAATCCGCATTGGACATTGCGACATGTTGCCCGCATCACAATTGGGTCCCATGGCGCGAGTGCAGGTGGCGCGCGACCTGACCATGGCCTGGGCGATGCTTAGTCAAATGAGCCCTGCTAACGCACAAGGAAAAACAGTGGTGCTGATAGCAGGTAGCGGCCATGTGGATGCGCAGTTGGCCGTGCCGTTGCATATCTCGCGAATCGATCCTTCAGCCACCATGCAAATTACCCAATGGCCGCGCGAGGATACAGGCACCGATTACTGCGCGCAGTTTAAACAGCAAATGCAAAAAATGGGCAAGCCTGCTTTGAGAAACTAAGTTTAAGCGTGCTTTTTGATGCTAGCGGCCACCGTGCTCACCATCTGGTCAATTTGCCCTTTGTCCACAATATAGGGCGGGCACAGCACTATGTTCTCTCCCGCAGGGCGTACCAACACACCTTGGTGGTAGCAGTCCAAAAAGATGTTGTAGCCCCGCTTACCCGGTGCACCGGGCATCGGGCTCATCTCAACCGCACCTGCTAAGCCCAGCGTGCGAATGCTCACCACATTGGGCAAACCCTTGAGCATGCTGTGCATCGCATCGCCCAGCACGGTGCCCATTTGGCCTGCGCGCTCAAACAAATTGTCTTCTTTGAAAAGCCCAAGCGTGGCAATGGCTGCCGCGCAGGCCACTGGGTGGCCGCTGTAGGTGTAGCCATGGAACAGCTCAATCGCATGGTCTGGCGACTTAGCGTTGCCATCTAAAAACGCTTGGTAAATATGCTCGCGGCAAATCACGCCGCCCAGCGGTATCACGCCGTTGGTGACGCACTTGGCAAAGTTCAGCATGTCAGGTACTACGCCGTAGTAGTCAGATGCAAAATTGCAGCCAAGGCGGCCAAAGCCGGTGATGACTTCGTCAAAAATCAACAAAATACCGTGCTTGTCGCAAATTTCGCGCAAGCGTTTTATATAACCATTGGGCGGCAAATACCAGCCCGCGCTGCCAGAGACTGGCTCGACAATAACGGCGGCCACGTTGCTGGCATCGTGCAGCGGCAAAATGCGGTTTTCAAGTTCTAGCAAAATGTCCTCGGCCCACTCTGGCTCTTGGCCGTGGATGTAGGCGTGGTTGACCGGGTCGTGGATAAAGCGCATATGGTCCACACGCGGCAGCAGCGCCGTGCCGTACACCTTGCGGTTAGCCGGAATGCCGCCCACACTCATGCCACCAAAGCCTACGCCGTGGTAGCCGCGCTCGCGGCCAATGAACACGTTGCGGTGGCCTTCGCCGCGCGCGCGGTGGTAGGCCAGCGCCACTTTCAATGACGTGTCGGCGGCTTCTGATCCTGAATTGCAGAAGAGCACCTTGTTCAGGTCGCCAGGCGCCATCGCGGCAATCATGTCAGCGGCGGCAAAAGCCTTGTCGTTGCTGGCCTGAAACGCGGTGGCGTAGTCGAGTGTGTCGAGCTGCTTTTTAATCGCTTCGTTGATCGGTTTGCGGTTATGGCCCGCCACCACGCACCACAGGCTGGAGATGCCGTCGAGCACCTGCTTGCCGTCATGCGTAGTGAAGTACACGCCGTCAGCGGCGACGAAAATACGCGGGTCT
>JAYTPK010000317.1:0-2157 GCA_043747295.1 Polaromonas sp.
TTAGAAAATACAAGCCATAAGGTTTAAAACCGACTCAAGCCGCTTCTTTGTAGAAAAACTGCTTGCTGACGCTGCGCGCTGCCAGCGGCGTCACTGCCAACCGTATCGCCTCGATATGCTCTGGCGTAGTACCGCAGCAGCCACCCACGATGTTGACCAAACCTTCTTTGGCAAACTCGTGCAGCAAGCGCGACGTGACCTCAGGAGTTTCGTCAAAGCCTGTTTCACTCATTGGGTTGGGCAAGCCTGCATTGGGGTAGCAGCTGATAAACGTATCGCCCGCCACGCGTGCCATCTCTTGAATATACGGGCGCATCAGTGCGGCACCCAGCGCGCAATTTAAGCCTACTGCCAGTGGCCGGGCATGGCGCACGCTGTGCCAAAAGGCGGTGACGGTTTGGCCGCTGAGCAAGCGCCCCGAAGCATCGGTCACTGTGCCGCTGATGATCAGCGGCAAGCGCTCGCCACTAGCTTCAAAATACTCGTCAATTGCAAACAACGCTGCTTTGGCGTTCAGCGTGTCAAAAATGGTCTCCACCAGCAGCACGTCCGAGCCGCCTTCGACCAGGGCTTCAACCTGGTCGTAATAAGCGGCACGCAATTCTTCAAAGCTTACATTGCGCGCGCCCGGGTCGTTCACATCGGGGCTGATGCTGGCGGTTTTGGGTGTGGGGCCTAGCGCACCCACCACAAAGCGGGGTTTGTCTGGCGTGCTGAATTTGTCGCAGGCAGCGCGCGCTAGCTTGGCTGACTGCACATTCATCTCGCGCGCTAGATCTTGCATGTCGTAGTCGGCCTGCGCTACCGTGGTGGCGCCAAAGGTGTTGGTTTCAATCAGGTCGCAGCCGGCAGCCAGGTATTTCTCGTGGATATCGCGGATAACATCGGGGCGCGTCAGGCTGAGCAGCTCGTTGTTGCCTTTGATGTCTTTGGGAAAGTCTTTAAACCGTTCGCCACGGTACTGAGCCTCGCCCAGTTTAAAGCGCTGAATCATGGTGCCCATCGCGCCATCCAGGATGGCAATACGTTGGGCGAGAATGCCGGGCAAAGCTTGCCCACGGGTGTAGTGAATCATAGTCATAGGCTGTATTGTAGAAAGACTTGGGCAAACTTAGAGATAATTGATGTCGTGAAACATTTATTACCCCGCGCCGCCTGGCTTGAGATCCAAAACACCCCCAACGCACTGTTTATAGACGTACGCATGGAGATTGAATATTTATACGTAGGCCGTCCGCCCGGTGTAGAGCACATTGCCTGGTACGAATACCCTGACCTGCAAGCCGACCCGGCCAAGTTTGCCCAAGCGGTAGAACGCGAAGCAGGTAGCAAAGCCCGGCCCATCTATTTGATCTGTCGCAGCGGTAAGCGCACGGTAGAGGCGGGCCACGCGCTAGAGTCAGCTGGTTTTACCGACGTGACCAACATCTTGCATGGCTTTGAAGGCGAGCTGGACGCCGCCTTCCACCGCGGCACCCGCAATGGTTGGCGCTTTGATGGGCTGCCGTGGGAGCAAATGTAGGCCGAGCCATCACATGCTGCCCCGCTGATTTTGCAGGCCTGCGCCCATCTGGTACCAGTCAAACTTGCGCGTCAGTGCCATCACCAAAGCCAGGATCACAAACAGTGCAATGGAACCCACCACCAACGCTGTCTGCTCTAGCTGCAGCAAGACATAAAGCAACCCATAAAGCAGCGCTGCCCCCGCACCAAACGGAATACCGCGTTTGAGCCCGCCCAGCATATGGCTGGCGTAGAAAGCCAGCAAGCTCACACACCCAGCTGCCGCCACGGCATACGCCAGCGCAAAGTTTAAATGCTCACTCAGGCTGACCAGCAGCAAAAAGAAAATTGACAATGCGCAGCCGACTAAAAAATACTGCACGGGGTGTACACGCAGTTTATGAATCAGCTCAAACAAACCCACCACCAGAAATGTAAGCGCGATAAACAGCAAACCGTATTTGGTGGCGCGGTCGCTTAACGAATAAGGATTTACCGGATCGACAAAACCCACTTGCAATGTTTCGGCGCAAGCCACTACGCCGGCTTGCGGCGTGGACGATGCGCTGGCGACGGCAACCGTAGCCGCAGCAGATACCGTTGGGGTGTCGTCGCCAGACTCGCTACCCGAGCACACGGGCCGCGCCTGCACCA